>NZ_JAIQZM010000005.1 GCF_023333595.1 Argonema galeatum A003/A1 | reverse complement strand
GAATACACTTATTGCCGCAATGCTTCACCCCTACACTTCACACTATAAAGGGGGTAAATAACCCGGATTTGGTATGAAAACCTTACAGTGCGGTGTTCAGCTTGAAAAATTAGATGCGTCTTAGCTTATTACTGAATCGGTGTTCTAGCCCCTAGCTTCTAATTGCCTTGACAACCGCGATCGCCATCTGTACGCAAAACTCCCAGCAGGGTAGATACCCAAACGCAGCGCTTGGAAGCATTGGCAGAATTGCTTTGTGCGCGAATAATGAAGGTAATTCTGCCTAATTGTCCGTTAACGTGGCCTTTGTATTGGAACTGTACGTTGTAGGCTCCGTCGCGCCTTAGTAATGTAGTTTTGGATACATCGATTTCAATATTATCGGCATCTTCACCGATGAGGTTTTGCCAATTCCAACTCTCAGGAGGTAAGCTGTCTGGATGTGTAGACCATTGCACCAAGCCATTGCTATTGCGAAAGCTGGCTTCCCAAATTCGTTTTTCTCTTTTAGCATTTACCTGCGCTTCTCGCATGACACTCAAAGCTTGAGCTTGTGAGCTGTTGAGGCGTATTCGGTTCAAGAATGCTAGCCAACCGGGTACTGCGATCGCACTTATTATCCCAATCAGCGCAATAACTACTAGCATTTCGACCAGCGTATATCCACGACTAAATCTGGAATACTGGTATTGCATTTTATAAATAAAATAGATGCACCTGATGATAGTTTCTCATTCAGGAGGGCGATCGCGCAAGCTTGTCAAAGCCACCGCCAATTTTGCCTTTCTATGGAATCCAATTGTGATTCTTTGCCATGAAGATACTTCTGAAGCAGACGCAGCTACAACTCTGTATTTTCATGGCTTATGTGCTTATTTTTACTAAGTTTTTTTTTTGCTAATGACTGCGGCAAAGCGATCGCAATTCCGTCTCCTTGCTCATTATCGAAGGCATTCGTTATCGTTGCCTGCACTCATGCCTCCCAGTAAGGTCTCGACAAATACACAACGCCTTGTACCATCTCTGACTCCCTGCGAACCCGGAGAGATCCGAGTGCCAAACGTGATTTTGCCTATTTGTGAAGGAGTTTCAACCAGCAAGCCTTTATATTGAAACTGCACTCTATAAGTGTTTGCGCCTCCCGATGTGAAAGTGGACTTTGCCGTATCAATGGCAATCAGGTCTGAACTTTCATCAGTCAGATTATTCCAAGGACTTGTCGCCAGACAAGTGGGAGTATCATCTGGCACGGGTTGCAAAGACCATGTAACTTTAGTTCCGTCGTCCCGAAAGCAAGCTTGCCAAAGTCTTTTTTCTCTTTTGGCGTTCGCTTGGGCTTGCCGCAGCACGGTCAATGCTTCAGACTGGGCAGAGTTTACCCGTTGTCTGGTTAACCATCCTAACCAACTAGGGCCAGCGATCGCTGCCAAAATACCAATGATGGTTATAACAACTAACATTTCTATTAGAGTGAAACCAGCGATCGCTTTCTTTAATTTAGGCTTCATGTGCGTCTCCTATTTTCAGCCGGATATTTCCAAGCAATTGCAAAAGCGACTAATTAGGTTTTTTATCGATAACACCACGCGCAACCGCTTGAGTTTTAACAGCTATAAGCGGTGCTATCTTAACCCCTGCTTTGCCTGTCGGGTTGCCTCTTAGGAACAGGATCACATTTTGGTTAGTTGGGCTAGAAGTCCCACCCGCTGCCCCTGTAGCAGTTGCACTGCTGACACAAGCTACAAAACTGGGATTCGTGAAAGCACTGGTTGAGGGAGGAATAGGGGGCTGGTTTGGGCTAGTACATTGCAGGCGAGTATCGGCAGGGGTCGCTAGATTGTCGCCGCGTGCTGTGGTGGGATAATCTACAAAATCGACTAACACCGGTCGCGATAAGGGATCGTTTGCTAGTCTGGCAGGCGCACCCAAAGGGTTGCCATTGGCGTCGAGAGCAACAGGCCATGTCTCAAAACTAACATTATTTACTAAAGGCTCTACATATCCAGTGTTTATGGTCGTTAGGGTTGGAGGACTGGCGTTGAAAGCCGTTTCTGGATACATACGTAACTGATACCGCATAATTCTGGATATACCCTTCCATTGCGGTCGATCGGCAGGCTGGTTTACTGCCTGTAGGTAAGCCACCAAGGTGAAAGTACGGCGTCTGACCTGAAGCTGCTTACAGTCATCACTTGGTGACCCTCCGCAATTGAGGGCTGGCTGACCTCGCCTATAGGGTACTTCCTCTGGTTTCCAGAAAACCAGAATCGGTTCCATACCAGCAGGAAAGGGTGGCAGATAAGTTTTTAAAGCTGGGACATTATTATTCGAGCCCCGGTTTCCATTGAGCTGGTTATTGTCGTAGACGTAAGCTGCCTCTCTCAAATCGTTAACCATATAATCGAGAGACATTTGCATTTCCCGTTGGGTTTCAGCGCGAGCATATTCGCGCCGATCGGTCTGCAACAAATCCACAACCATGTCTAGCAGCGCTATGATGATGACAGTGGAAATAACAATACTTACCAAAAGCTCCAATAGAGTAAAACCGGCTGTTTTGCGCTTTCCAAAACGAATACGCTGGCGCTTGAGCAGAAATGTAAATAGTTTTACCGGCATCGTTTTTATTCCCTCCTTAGTCCTGTCGTCTGCGATCTCTTTAGGTGTTGAGTGCTGATTTTTTTTTAGGATATGAGTAAAGCACCTAAAATCTTTTTTTGCTCTCCTCTCGCTTTGCAGGAGAGGAGTTGGGGTTAGGTTTACTGGCACCCAGATCCGGTAAGATCGCCTAAAAATTTCTGTAAATTGCACAGAGAATTGCGATCGTCACTGTGAGTAACGGTGGTGTACATAACTGCTAAAGGTCGGCGTTTTTGAGCGCCAAGTGCCGTAGTGAGTTGCAAGGAAGCGCTACGCTGAGGCGGACTTTCTAGCAGCCCATAATTTTGCGTTATCACTGCCGCATAAACTCTCACACCCATATTAAAAGCAACTTTTTTGCCGGTGCTGTCTGGAACACCCGTATTGCGGTAAGTTTGCACCACAAAGTCTTGAGTGCCATCACCGTTGACATCCACTAAAAGACCTGTTGTGGCAGACATTGAGTTGCGATTTGGAGTGGTTCCAGATGGTGGAGACTGCTGCTTAACGTCCGTAGCTCCTTCAGGGGGTAAATCTGTGTTGGCGTAGTCTTGCTGTTCTGCTATGCTTCTTACCCTGTCTATTTCAGCCTGAGCCAGCTGGACAGCTTGCTCGGCTCGGCGGTTCTGTATTTGGGTAGCGACTGCCAGAAAAATTGGCGGGGTGAAAGATGAAATTACTACACTTATCACCGTGATTGCCATCAAGCATTCCAACAAGCTAATTCCCTGCTGTGAGGAATTTGGTTTGGAAAGCTTGAGTAATGCTAGGGCAAGGCTCATAGTGTTTGATTTTTGAATCGACTGAGTTTTTAGTGATAACATTGTGACCTCCGCAGTTAGTCGCACTCTGTTAGAGATGGTTGATCTAGAGTGGGATCGAGCCTGTTCATAGCCCGACGTAATTTGCAAATGTATAAGTCGTCTGCTCTTAAATCTTTGTAGAACTCGCTGCGGGAGGACGGTTGCGATCCCAAGCGCTGTGCTACTGGCGCTGCCGGTGCATATTGTAGCCCCACATCGTAACCCCAGCGGCGTAAAGGCGCACTGTAGTATTTAGGGAAGCCACCGTTGGCAGTCGTACCCGGTTCCCAAGCATTTTGTCTGAAGGGGGCGGTGGCGTAGGTGCTGAAGTTTAGCTGCATGAAAGACCCGGAAATAACCTGATTAACGTTCAGCCAATTTTCTATGTACCTGGGGAAATTTTGGAAACCGCCATAAGATAGTCCCTGTCCAGACGGCGTAATACCGCTGATGATCATGGCGTTGACCCTAGTTGGCGTAGCTGTGTTGAGCACAATCGGATTAGCTAAGATCGCATAGTCTGTGTCTAAGGGTCGAAAACTTGTTTCCTCAGTTGGGTTAGTGCAGATCCCAGTTACAGAACCAGCCCCACAATATAATGGGTTACCGTTGCGGGAGACTTTGATGGGGAGATTGACACTACTTGTTGTGCCATCCTCCCGAACCCAAGTATTATTAGCACGACCACTATTAGGGCCATTCATGGCACGGAAAGAATGCGTAGCAGGCGTACCCGAATTTGTGATGCCATCCGCTATATTGCCTTCTTTGAAACTATTGGAAAGGATAGTAACTGCATCCCCCAGAATTTCAGATGGTCGCCAATGGTCAGTAGCAGGTCTAGCAAAATTAGCATCCAACGTAGTTCTGTCAGTGTAGAAATTAGCCGGAGTCCAGGTATTATCATCGAGTCGTTGTGTAAATTCCTCCAGATTGTTGGTATTTCCATCCGTGCTGTGGAAATTGAAATCACCCTGAATGTAAACCGGGTTATCGGAAATGAAGCTCAAACCCTTATTACCAGAACGGCTGATATCTCTACCATTAAATAATCGGAAGCCATGAGGACGACGGTCTGGGTCGGCGTAGTAATCTACTGGTTTGGGTGAGACCCCGTTTGCACTGACAGCAGGGTCTTGAGGGTTATTAGCAATAGGAATAGCCCTCATTTGGCAGCCTCCGGTTGTTATCTGTGCATTTGTGCTGCAACTACCTGCACCTGCACCTGGTCTGGAGATCGCATCTTCACGCGCTGCATCTTCCCGGAAAGCGTAGACAATGCCACTTGTCGGTAACCAGGTATTGCCGTTTATGGAAGTGCTTCTGAGCAGGTTTAGATCTACATCCAATGTCCGCACTGTCATCATTTCCCGGCCATTGTAGAAGCTGGTGTCTATGAGGGAAACGTACTCTGGGCTATTGTCTGGTTTAGTTATTTGGGTTCTGCTTGTCCTGCCTGTTGCATCAGTTGTATGCGGTAGTCTCCAACTGCCCACATTATCTATTGGAGTTACCTCCAGAATATCTGAAGGGTTGAGAGGGATAAAATTTCCGCCTATCACAGAAATACCAGCATCGTTTGTCTGTCTAATGTATGGTTCGTTGCTATTAACAGTGGCATCCACACTGTTGCGACCATGAGCTGCTGTGGGGAAAAGATAATAAAGCGATGGTAACTCTGGTAGCTGCGTAGACGAGCATAGACTTACTGCTAAGCGGATAAAACGTTTTTCTTCGGTTACGTTGGTAGGAGCGCCTAAACCAAAATAGTTATTCCCATTTGGTGCTGCTTCCCTATAGTTGCAGCTTAGTTTAAGGGTTTTTTTGGTTGTAGCAGTCTCTGCCGCCACATTTTTGTCATAAGTTATGCCAGCAAATGTATAGGGGGTTTCTGTACCTCCTGGCTGGGGGTTTTCTGAGGTGAGATATTGTACTGAATAGCTGTGATTAGCATCGTCTAGTATTGTTTGTGGTACCAAAGCAAAACCAAACTCTCGGTCTCTTTTAATTTGATTTTGCAGGTGGATAAGGCGTAACCGTTCTTTCCTTTCCTTTTCCGGATCTGTAGTTGAAGGCATTGCTGCAATATAATCACTAGCTGTCGCCGTAGCCGTCAGTGTAGTGGGCAGAGCGTCACTCAACTGCTGCACCTGTACAGCAGTGCTAATGGTGGATGTCTGAATCCGGTTGATGTTTTGAGCTAGCATACCCATCGTGCAGGCAGCAGTGTACTTGTAGGTGTTATCTGCAATGCTATTATTGCCAGACTCTATTGCTCGCCGCAGGTTGGAGAAATTACCCCACATAGTTAAAAAGGGATTGGGGTGAATGCGTCCTCCTTCTTGTCGGGGTGGAAATGCACCATCTATTTCCCCTGCAAAACTGGCTAAGTTTCTCAGCGCAGTATCCCAACTGCCACCCAAGCCTGTCGGTGGCGGGGCGTATTCCCAGCCGTTGGTGCCTTTCCCAGTGAAGAAATTGGTATTCAGTTGTCCATTTGTAGTCCTAAAGTCTTTACTTAGGTCAATGGTTGCTTGGGTTCCCGGATGAGATGTAGTGGCTAGGCAGGCAATAGGGACGTTAGCTCCAGATGGGTTGGCTACGTGGTAAACGGCTGTTGCTTGTACTGCTGCCAAATTGTCTCTCAGGGTGCGCCGCTGTCGGTCTCCATGAGGCATTGTCTGATCGGGCGGGTAAAGCGGGTCATTACTCGTCCAACCGTAGGGATTGCCCAATTCCAATCGCTCTCCCACAATCACGCGCAGACCTGCAAGCGAAGCTCGCCGTTCCCAGTAACCATCCCAACCCAATGTTCTGAACTCTGTGTCAAGCGGATCTACAGTGTTGTTAGTAAGCAGTTGCTGGTCACCTGTTTGGATGTTCTGTCCATTTCTTTTTGAACCTGAATCCAGAACAACTTCGTTGTTAGTACCGTATGCGGGTTTAGGGCCATAGCGATCGTCTGCCCGGTAAGTATCATCTATGAAAGGAGGAGTTTCAGTTCTCCTTACAATCCTTTCTGTGGTAGAAAAATAGCCTATTTGTCCAGCTGCGGCGTCTGTTCTATCAAAGCTCGTATCGTTTAATGATGCTGATGTATTGGTAGGGTCTGAGCCTCGCGATTGCGAGGTAGAGGTGGTAAACAAAACTACTGGATCGAGAGCAATACTACTTGGCGTACCACTGTTTACTGAGTCTTTAGCTTGATCGAGTGTAGTCTGACCCGCGTTAGTATTCGGGGAATTGTCAGGTTTCATGACGTGCAAAGATGCGCTGCCATTGAAGGCATCGCCCTCTATTTGACCGGCGACAATTTGACCCATAAAGCGTGGGTTTAGAGCAGTTGGTGTAGTTGGTAAATTTTGATTAATCCTTATTTCAGAAGCGTCTTTTCTGTAAAAACAGGATTTAGGCGCACTGATTAAATAGCTTGTAAAGTTTGCCCCGTTACCGATCATCAGGTTGCCTGCAGTATACATAGCTCCATTCCACTGCATTCGCCCGCTCGCACTTGGAAAAATTTCTAAGTCATAGCGGAACCAAGCCCCCCATTTATTGCCTCTGTCTATCTGTCTATCCTGCTGAAATTCTAGTGTCGCAACGGTTCTGCTAGTTCCTGCTTTGTTAGAGATGACGATCGCATCGACCTGAAAAGTCTTCCGTAGGGTGGCGCTACCTTGAGGGAACCAATCATTTTCATTTGTCGCTCTTACCGGAACTGCTCCACCTGCTGGGGGTGCCGGAGTCGCGGTGAGAGCGGCACATACGGGGTCGGTAGTAATTCTAGAATTTATTGGGCCATTACGGACAACCAGGGAGTTAGCTTTCTGCTGATCGGTGCTGTTTTCTAGGGTTATACTTCCGGCTGTTTCTCTTCTTTTTAAAGTTATGGAGTAGACGACAGTTTCTGGGTTCCCATCTCCATCGACATCAATTTTATAAGACCAGGCTGGATCGGGTTTGCCATCAATATTTGGATTGATATTTCCCAACTCTGTCTCATCGTTAAGCTTATAGGGATTGGGATTAAGCTGGGTAGTCAATGCTGGATTGCTGTACTGAGCAGGCTCGTTGGTGAGCATAGAAAGCAGCATTTCATCGGAAGGCGGACCGCTGGGAAACCGCTTATCTTTTCGGAACAAGTACTCCAACTTTGCCTTAGCCCGTTCAATTGCTGGCGTAGCAGCATTGTAAATAACCTGCTCTTCACGGGCTCCAATCACTTGATTAGTCCGGCTTCCCGTCCGAAATAGGAGCGCAGCCACCACCAAAGCCACAACCAACAGCAGCATGACTACTGTTGGCAGCACAAATCCAGATCTAGCCGTAGCCATACGCCGCCTGCGGCCTATGTTCAGCAAGTTACGCACCAACCAACGGCTGAGTTTCCTGCTAGTACTTCTCGATAGTTGCCAAAACTGTTTGAATATGGTGTAGATGAATTTTTTAATGGCCTTGGTTTGCTTGCGGTTTAACATGGCTGCTTCCTCAATTGAGAGTGTCTGGCTTCTAGCCCGGTTTAAAATATGAAGATCGGTTTGACTGGCTTTGCTTTAATCGGCTGAATTGTGAGAAATTTACCGAAAATTCATTAACTTTTGGCTTATCTCTGTGCTAACATCTCAAGATGTGCGTTTCAACCGAGAAAATATGCTCTCACCGGACATAAGCCAAATTTAAAAGTTTTCTTTAATTTTACCGGGTACACGGGAGTTACCTTGTATTGGTGAATAAGGCATAAATTTTGCTTTTTGCGGTAAGTAAAGGTTAGGCATAAGAGTAACTACAACTTGCTTTTCAGACATTTCGGTAATCCGTAAAAAAAATTTAAACATCTGGGGTATGCAAGGGTATAGGCTTATATTACCCAGTAGCTTCAGTAAACCTATCACCCCCAAGAAACAAAAGGCAAAGACACAGAGTGGTGGGATAGGCAAGGTCTACCAGTGCGATCGCTCAGAAAAATCTGTAGGGTGGGGAGTGCCCACCCTACATAAACAGCAAAACTTTAATTAAAACTTATTCAGGTCAAGCCCAGCTTCTTTAGCCATAGCTGCCAAACCCTTGTGATCTAAGGTTTTGATTGCCTTTGTGGAAAGGCGGAGCTTCACCCAGCGTTTCCCTTCGGCCCACCAAACTCGCTTCCACTGCAAGTTGACTTCTTGCAGCTTTTTGGTGCGTCTGTGAGAATGGGAAATAGCGTAGGCGTTATTCGCCTTCTTACCAGTCAGTTGACATACACGGGACATAAGTATCTCCAGGTTTCAGGAATTTTAGGTGCAACCTTCTATTGTAGGGAATTAGTCAGTGGTCAGTGGTCAGTGGTCAGTGGTAAGTTGTCAGTGGTCAGTGGTCAGTTGTCAGTGGTCAGTTGTGATTTTCTGCCCCACTCTCCCACTCTCCCACTCCCCCACTCCCCCATTCTCAATTAGCGGTGAGACGAGTTAGCACTTGGTTCGATCGGGCCACAAAAGCTTTCATCCCCTCAGCATCTAATGCTTTGTGCGCCATCAACGCCAAATCGTAAACGTGATGACAAATCAAGTTAGCTAGTTCGCCGCTGGGAGACGTACCTTCACCTTGGAGGATACTGCCCTGACTCAGACTAACGAGATTTTGGATCAAGGGATGAGTGGTGTTAACCACCAAAGTGTGTTCTTCTGGAAATTGAACAGCTTGCTGTTGCAACAAAGCGGTCATCTCTCGCATACGCCGCAGAAATTCTGGTAGCAGTACCATTGCTGGTGGCGTTCCTTGGGGGTCGTCTGACTTCAGCGCTTCAGTACGGATGGTGAGTTTGGGCTTGTTGAGGGATTTCTCGAATAGCTCTTTGATCAGTTCGCTGCGGGTTTTGTTGGTTTTGGGGTCAACGATTTCGGCAGCTTTGTCTTGTTCGACCAGGTTTTGATCTAGTTCGGAGTCTACGCGAGAGAACTGGACATCTTTATATTCCCGCTCCAGGAAAGAGATGAAGTGAGAGTCAATGAAGGAGTCCATAAACAGGACTTCTAGACCCTGCCTTTTGTGTAGTTCTACGTAGGTAGCTTGTGCAACTTCATCGGTGCAGTAGAAAACTCGGTTTTCGTGACGCTTTTGGTTGCGTTCCAGGTATTCTTTGAGAGTGGTATATTCCGATTTTGGATTTTGGATTTTGGATTTTGGATTTTCTTGTTCCTCAATGGCTGAAGTGACATCTTGCCAGACATCGCCTTCCTGAGTTTGCACTTGTACGGTAGCTGGTGGCTCCTCTGACCCCTTGCTTTCCTGCTTTTCTGCTTGGAAAGTGGTGCGATAAATGAGGATGTCTTCGAGTTGTTTTTTGAACTTCTCGTCGTTCATTGAGCCGAATTTGACGAAGGTGCCGAGGTCTTGCCAGCAAAGGATATATTCGGAACGGTTATCGCGATATAGTTCGTTGAGGCGATCGCCCACTTTCTTGGCAACGAAGTCTGCTATTTTACGGACGGTCCGATCCATCTGCAAGGCGCTGCGAGAGACATTCAGGGGAATGTCTGGACTATCGATGACACCCCGCATCGGCAGCAGGAACTTGGGAATGATTTCTTCGCAGTGGTCGCTGACAAAGACCTGATTGCAGAAGAGCTTGATGTTACCCTGGCTTACGTCTACTTCCGGTTTTAGCTTGGGAAAATAGAGAATGCCGTTGAGGAGGAAGGGATAATCCGTGTTTAAGTGTACCCACAGTAGCGGTTCTTCCTGGAAGGGATATAGGTAGCGGTAGAACTCCAAATAATCCTCTTTCTTCAGGTTCCTGGGAGATTCCCGCCACAGTGCTTTTTGCTTATTTATCTGTTCGCCGTCCAGCTTAATCGCGACTGGCATAAAATCGCAGTAGGTCTTCACCAGCTGCCGGATGCGGGACGCTTCCAGATATTCCAGTTCTTCTTCCTGGAGGGTGAGGGTGATGGTGGTGCCGCGATCGGTGCGCGATGAGTCTTCCAACACAAAGGTTGGCGAACCGTCGCACGACCAGTGTACTGCCTGGGACTCTTCTTTGTAAGAAAGGGTGTCGATTTCCACTTTCTGGGCCACCATGAAGGAGGAGTAGAAGCCCAAGCCGAAGTGACCTATAATCGGTTGGTCGCCATCGCTTTTATATTTTTGGATAAATTCTTCGGCACTGGAGAAGGCGACTTGGTTGATGTATTTCTTGACCTCCTCTGCCGTCATGCCGATGCCGTTATCGCTGATGGAGAGCGTCTTGTTGTCCTTGTCGATCGAGATCTTAATTTCCGGGCCATCGAGGCCGCCGCTAAATTCCCCTGCGTGGGACACCATTTTGAGTTTTTGGATGGCATCCACGGCGTTGGAAACCAGTTCTCGCAAGAATATCTCGTGGTCGGAGTAGAGCGACTTTTTGATGATGGGGAAAATATTCTCGGTATGAATACTTATGGTGCCTTGTTCCAGCATGGTCATAGTTTGAGTTTAGGTTGTTTATACTATCTCCAAGATAGATTGTGCGCGATCGCTGCCCGTTCTGAGTCGGGTATTGCCCCCAGATGCGATTCGGATTTCCCTACTTTCTAAGGTTAGGGCATCTGAATTTTATGTAACTTAATGTAACATTTTTGGCTGTGCTATTTAACTCATACGCTTTCATTTTCGGCTTTTTGCCCATTACCCTGCTCATTTTCTTTGGGTTAACAAGATTCCGGTTAATCAGAGCAGCTGCGATCTGGTTATTCATTGCCTCACTCGCTTTCTATGGCTACTGGAACGTGGCATATGTCCCACTCCTGCTAATTTCGATGGTATTTAACTATCAAATGGGTAGGCTGCTTTATTTGGCAACTGGAAATAGCAAACGAGCGCGAATATTGATTTGGGTTGGTCTAGGTTTTAACTTGTTAGTATTGGCTTATTACAAATACGCAAATTTTTTTATTACTTCTATCGACTCTCTGTTTAACACTCAGTTACTCGCACCTAATGTCACGCTGCCACTAGCTATTTCGTTTTTCACATTTACGCAAAGCGCTTATTTAGTGGACGCTTATCGCGGCGAGACTAAAAACTATAATTTCCTCACCTACGGTTTGTTTGTTTTGTTTTTTCCGCACCTAATTGCGGGGCCAATTGTACGTCACAACGATCTTGTCCCCCAGTTTGAACAATTGCGTAATTTTGTTTTTTCCCATAAAAACATGGCGATGGGGTTAACCCTGTTTACGCTAGGTTTAGCGAAAAAGGTGCTGATAGCAGACAACATATCGCCGTGGGTAGCGCCGATATTTGCTCATGCTAGCGATTGTACCTTTATTGAAGCATGGGTGGGGGCGCTGAGTTATACCTTTCAGCTATATTTTGATTTTTCTGGCTACTCGGATATGGCGATCGGCTTAGGATGGATGATGAATATCGATCTGCCCATTAATTTCGATTCGCCCTATAAAGCTACTTCCATCATTGATTTCTGGCGGCGGTGGCACATCACGCTGTCTAACTTTCTGCGCGATTATTTATATATTCCCTTGGGTGGCAGTCGGCGTGGGGAATTGCGTCGGTATACCAACCTGATGATTACCATGCTGCTGGGCGGACTGTGGCACGGTGCAGGCTGGACTTTTGTGGTGTGGGGGGGATGGCACGGACTGTTGCTGTCGATCGACCATGCTTGGCGAAAATTGGGTATCCAATTGCCCAAAATTTTGGCGTGGACGATTACCTTTATTGCTGTTGTGTTCGGTTGGGTGTTGTTTCGGGCGCAAAGTATCCACGATGGCATAGAAATGGTGCAGGTGATGCTGGGAATGAAAAACTTCGTGTTACCTGTTGCCTATCAAAAATTATTGGGTTGGTTAACGCAGTTTGGGCTAAAGTTCAAGGGATGGCAAGAATTTACTTACTTACCGCCGCTGGGGGGACAAAAAAGTTTATGGGTACTGGGTGGACTTATACTAGGAGTAATTCTGTTGCCGAATACCCAAGACATTATGAAGTGGATAAAACCAACGGTGTGGTGGGCGCTCTTGGTTGGTAGCTTAGCAGTTTTTTGTTTGGTTTCGCTGAATCGAGTTTCTGAATTTCTTTATTTCCGGTTTTAATAGAAAAAGACGATGAAATCTTACCGTCGATATATTAGGTTGCTGTTGGCAGTTATCTTGGTTGAGTCTTTGTTGTTTTTGTTATTTAATGTAGTTGTTGACCCCTACGGAGTGATTAATAGTCCGGTTATTTCTAGAGTAAATAGATTAAAGCCGGAAATAAATAATCACGTAATGCTTTATAAAGCTGTCGCTGTTACCCGGATAAAACCAAAAGTCATTTTTCTGGGTTCATCCAGAACCGAGTTTGGATTAGATCCCAAACATCCTGTTTTCGCGAATTCGACCTCAACTTACAATCTGGCATTGACAGGGGCTAATATCTATCCGGCAATGCGATATTTTAAACACGCGATCGCCAATCAACCCAACTTACAACAAGTTGTCATAGGCATTGATTTGTTTATGTTCAGCAACTTGAGTGAAATACCCTCAGATTTTTCAGAAGCCAGACTAGACAGAGAAACAATTGTTCCCCTAGATGCCGTAAATGTTATATTTTCTCTTGATGCTTTTCAAGCCAGTAGAGATACAATAGATATCAATAAAAAGGATTCAAAATCGATCGGTTATTTTTATCCAGATGGCAGACGAGACGAGCGATACTATGTTAAGCACGTTTATGAAAATAAACCTACCCCAGTAATTTTTAAAGAAGTTATAAATAAAAATCATTTTCGCGCACCAGAAGAAGATAAAAACTACCAAGTGTCAAATTCCCTATTAAGCAACTTTAAAACTATAGTTACTATATGCCAACAACGAAATATAGATCTCAAAATTTTAATTTCACCTTCCCATGCTACGGAATGGGAGGCGCTGCGAGTGCGAGGGCTTTGGCCAATTTTTGAGCAATGGAAACGCGAAATAGTCAAAATTGTACCCGTGTGGGATTTCTCCGGTTACAACAGCATTACCACAGAAGCGATCGGCAACAATATGAAAAATTATATAGATAATTCCCACTACCGCAAAGAAGTTGGCGATTTGGTACTCAACCGAATTTTCAACTATAATGAAGAAAGCGTTCCGGCAGATTTTGGCGTATTGCTGACACCAGAAAACATTGAATCCCACCTAGCTAAGATTCGTGACGATCGCGAAATATGGGCTAAAAATAACCCGGATGTGGTGCAGTTTGTGCTGAATTTAAAACCCTCATCCAAGTAGGATGCGTTACTAACTCACCCTACTAATATGAGTTAAACCTTTTTTTGGTGAACTTCCAAGAATTTATCCCAAGTTCCCGCATACTTGCCTGGAGTAAAGGGAAAAGGCTTATCTGTCGTCCTACCTGTTAGTTTCGTTAAGAAATCCCAATTAGGTTCGGCGACGACATTCCACTCATAGAGCTTGACTCCCATATTTTTAGCCATAGTAACACAGGCTTCGGTGTGTTTGTAGTAAGAATCTTCAAAGCAACTGCGATCGAATGTTAATGAACCACAAACATACTGCCTCACCCTAACCTCAAAATCATTTAAGCTATCAATGGGGCGTGACTCATACCAAAGTTGGCAATCCTCAAGCCAACTCTGCACATCTCTTACTGTCAAAATAAAAATTCCGTTTCGAGGCAATAAACCCTGTCTGAACCACATTCCTACCGGGGTATCTGTCGCCACTTCATACTTCCACAGATTTTCGACTGCTATTGGATAGTGTATCCAACGGTAGCCCAGTAAACTCATAGCTCTACCAGCAGTTTGATTGCCAGTTATTGCCAGTCCCACATAATAATACTTGGGTGGTGACAAATTAACAATTAACTTTTTAACAGAACTTCTGATGTTCATCTTTCCTATTGCAAAAAAAAGTTATCAGTACAGCTTCAAGCTATCGTGGGAACTGTCTTCGCTCCAATTGAGTAGGGGTTTTAAGACGATACTTTTGCGCTGGTTGTAGACGCTGACGTACCAGGTGCAGCGCTGACAAACATCGGGGAAATCACTTTGTTCGTGACGGTCGATAATCTCCTCAATAGCTTTACCTTCCCAAACTTCCGAAAGGTTTGATTCCTTGAGATCGCCTACAATTAACTCCGCCTCCACATCGCGGCAGGCGCAGGCGTTTACTTTGCCATTTGCCAGCACAGCTGGTTTCATATAAAGCATTTCACACGCACCGCGCTTGTGGGGCATTTGACGGGGTTGGAGTCCGATCGCCTGCAAATCTTCCGCCTTTATCTTTCCGGCCCAGGAATCGTAGGAATCCAGGTGTTCGATATTGAGGAGCCCCTCACGCTCCCAGAGGCGAAACTTCTTCCACAATTCTCCCCTACATTTTGATAGAGGACAACGCAGTGCAATTGTGAAATTAATGGGAGAATTAGTTGTGCGCTTTGCTTCAACAAACGCTTCAACATTGCGGCTGACCGTATCGAAGCGATCGACTCCCATAATAGCTTTGTAGGTTTCGCGATCGAACCCGCCCCAAGAAACGTGAACCTTCAGTTTATCACCGTAGACAAGAAGCTTTTCGCTGACTTGCGGCTTCATCAAAATTGCGTTGGTGTAGAAGTAAAATCCTTCTATTTCCGGGCGTTTGTAAAGGTCATCCAGTCTGGCGAAGAGGTGAGGGTCAACAAACGGATCTCCTACAATTGGCGTCATAGAGACGTATTTGCCACCCATCGCCACATACTCATCAATAATCCGCCGGAAGTCCTCTAAAGGCATCACCTGCTTTGCCCTTTCCATCTGAGGATAGGCGCAGAAAGTACATCTGGCGTTGCAAGTGTTTGTCGCTTCAATGTGCAGGGCCCTTGGTAGGGAGCGGATTTTCTCCAACTGTTCCTGAATTGCCCACCGTCGAAATCGGAAATTGTATTCTGTGGATATCACGTCGAGCCAATGGTCTTGGCGACGTTCCCAGGCTTGGACGATAGACTTAACTTGGCTCCTCAGACGCGGGGAAATAATAGACTTGAGGTTGCTGAGCATAAGGCTTACCTATAGCGTGAGGGAAATAGCTGGATGCAACCGACTGATTTAAGTTTATTATAATCCACCTATACTTCTGCTACGATACGAGAAAGCAAATGAGTAAAACTTTGCTTTTGTTTAGATCCAATACCAAAATAGACTTGGGCTGATATTGATATGCCGTTAATATCTGTGATTGTTCCCGTTTTTAACGGCGAAAAAACGATTCTAGTAACGATTGAATCTGTTCTAAAACAAACCTTCACAGATTTTGAAGTGATAATAGTTAATGACGGTTCGCAAGATGCAACTTTAGATATTGTTTCCTGTATCCAAGACCCGCGATCAAAAGTATTTAGCTACCCAAATTCGGGCGCAAACGTAAGCCGCAACCGAGGCTTTTATCATGCCAACAGTGAATTTATTGCTTTTTTAGATGCCGACGATATCTGGACGACGGATAAGCTGGAGGCTCAATTTAGGGCTCTGCAAGACAATCCCCAAGCTGCTGTTGCTTACAGTTGGTGTGATTTTGTAGATGAATCGGGTAAGTTTTTACATCGAGGTAGTTACAGCACTGTAACTGGCAATGTTTGTGAGAAGTTGTTGTTAGGTGATTTTCTGGATAATGGCTCCAATCCTTTGATTCGCCGACAGGCTTTTAGCGAAGTCGGGGGTTTTGATGAGTCACTGCCTGCGGCACAGGATTGGGATTTATATTTGCGCCTAGCTGCACGCTATAATTTTGTAGCAGTACCATCCACACAAATTTTATATCGAGTGTCTGCCAATTCAATATCTTCTAATGTTTATCGATTGGAATCAGCCTGCCTGCAAGTGCTTGAACGCGCTTTTACTCAAGCTCCTGAATCTTTACAACATCTGAAGCCGTACAGCCTAGCGAACCTTTATAAGTACCTTACCTACAAGGTGCTTGAAGCACCTACAGAACGACACAAAGGCTTCACAGCGGCACGATTTCTCTGGGAGGCGCTTAGAAACGATCGCGATCGCATTCCAGAGCCGCGAATTCTTTTAAAAATATTAATTAAAATTGCAGTAGTGGCTCTACTGCCGCCTCAAAAAGCTCAGACATTGATAAATAGATCTAATACGTTGCGACCAATCCATAATGTCTTACTAAGCTACATACGAGTGTAGCTCTGGTAAGGTATAGTTATTTTCATAATAGACTGGAGTTGATATGCCACTTATTTCTGTGATAATTCCCGTTTACAATGGTGAAAACACGATTCGAGAAACGATTGAATCAGTTTTAAATCAAACTTTTAAAGATTTTGAATTAATAGTAATTAATGACGGTTCGACAGACTCAACTCTAGATGTAGTTTCCAACATCCAAGATTCCCGACTTAAGGTGTTTTCCTACCCCAATGCTAAGCAAGCTGCAAGTCGTAACCGAGGCTTGTCTCAAGCTACTGGCGAATACGTTTCTTTCATAGATGCAGACGACCTCTGGAAACCAGATAAGCTAGAGGCTCAATTAAAAGCGCTACAAGAAAATCCCGAAGCAGGTGTGGCTTATAGTTGGACTGATTTGATAGATGAATCAGGTAATTTTATAAGGGGAGGCGCTAACATCTATTGGCAAGGTGAATCTTATGCGAGGATGTTGTTGAATGACTTTGTAGAAAGTGGCTCTAATCCTTTGATTCGCGCTCAAGCTATCAAGGAAGTTGGTAACTTTGATGAGTCACTTCCCCCCGCTGAAGATTGGGATATGTGGATTCGTCTGGCGTCTCGTTATCCTTTTGTAGTTGTGCCATCCGCACAAGTTTTATATCGAGTTCGTGCGAATTCCAGCTCTACTAATGTTTCTAAGATGGAAGCAGTAAGCTTGCGAATTATTGAACGTGCTTATGCAGAAGCTCCTGCATCTATACAGCACTTAAAGCGGCATACGCTTGGGAATCGCTACAAATACCTGGTATTTAAGGCTCTTGAAGAACCTCCAGTACGACAAAAAGCTTTAACAGCAATCCGGTTTCTCTGGCAAGCTTTTATATACGACCCCGTTTTGCTGCGACGACGAATTATCTGGAAAGTGTTATTGAGAATTGCAATAATAGTTCTTCTGCCATCCAAACTAGCTCAAACATGGCTAAATAAATTTAAACAGTTTACCGATATTTTAACTTTAGTTATTCTGATTCGAGTAGATATTGTTCCTGCTCAAAGGTAAGCTAATTTTGGCTTTTCATGTTAATTACATCAATAGTCGCTTAACTGTTTTAACAGCAACAGACCAATTTAAGCGGGACTGATATTCGTTAAATGATGAGAAAGCCAATCGTTTATATTCGCTGTAGTTATTCATTAAAGAATCGATATAAGTACAATACTCTAATACGTTGGCATCTAGGGAAAAAGTTTTGCCATTGGAATTCTCTTTTATGACTGTTGGAATACCGCCAATATTTGTAGCAATACAAGGAACACCAAAGGAATTGGCTTCGCAAAATACGTGGCCGTAAGTTTCTGCTTGGGAAGGTAAAATTAAAAAATGGGATTCACCTAACAATTGATTAATTTTATGTTCACCTTCTTTGTTAGACTTGTCGATAAATCCTAAAAATTTTACAAACGTGGGAAGAGATTGTTGAGTTACAGGAGGATCGCACCCAACTACGGTTAATTCAGTATTCAAACCGATGCTGTTTAGTTCCTTTGCTACTGATAGAGCAATATCTCCTCCTTTCCTTTCCCATTGAGTGCCGAAAAACAGTAATTTACAGGGGTTTGAGTCTCTAGAATCTACTATAGTTTGGATATCATCGAGAGTGCGATCGCACTCTATATTTGCTCCCCAAGGAACTACTTTAACTTTAGAAGGATTAATTCCATAGATATCAATAGCTGTTTGAGCAGCCCATTCCGATGAAAATATCACCAATTTACATCTATCGAATGCAGATTTCTCCAAGGCATATATATTTCTCTGTGTTTCACTGCAAAGATTGCTCAAATAAGGATATAAGTCAATCAACGCTGCTATGGTTGAGTCTGTCCACAAAACGATCGGTTGTTTGCATTCGAGATGGGCGATCGGCATCGCATTTTCTGGACAAAGCACTATGTCCGAGTTAAAATTAGACAACTGTTGGAAAATTTGATCTGCATAATCTTTCAGCACTAATGGTTCTGCCCAGCGGTAGTAATCTTTTTTCAGTAAATATCGATAAAAACTCCACTTCGATCTAGTTATTAGTGCATAGTTCTTTTTGAAAGAGTTGATGTAGTCAAGTGAAATAGATTGATTTTGTAAATTTTGCGAGATGTAATAACCAGCCCCGCAAAGTCCTACTTGATGTTTAGGCCAAGTCGAACTCTTCAAAACATCATAAGTTGTTACATAAGCAATTTTCACAAGTTATATCAACTCCCTCAATAGGTTTTTAACAGTTTGACCTGCAACAGACCAATTTAATCGTGTTTGATACTCATTAAATGATGATATAGCTAGCTTTTCATACTCTCTATAATTATTCATCAAATCAGCAATGTAATTGGAGTAATCCGAAATATTAGCCTTAATTGAAAAAGCCTTGCCATTCAAATCATCTCTAATAATACTTGGTATTCCACCGACATCTGTTGCTAAACAAGGAACCCCAAAAGAATTGGCTTCACAAAAAACATGGCCGTAACACTCTGCGCGTGAAGGTAAGATAAAAAAATGGGATTCTACTAATAATTTACTCAGCTTATCAGCACCTTCTTTGTTAGATTTATCGATAAATCCTAGAGATTTGACGAAGCTGGGTAGTGGTTCGCTTGCGATCGCTTGGCAACCCACTATAGTTAACTCCGTGTTTATGCCTGACCTATTTAATTCTTTGGCTACCTCAAGCGCTACATTACCACCTTTCCTGAACCAATCAACGCCAATAAATAATAACTTACATAGGTTTTCAGGTCTGGCTTTGACTATAATATTGATATCGTCGATGGTTCTCTCGCATTCAATATTGGCTCCAAAAGGAACTATTTTTATTTTAGACGGATCGATTTGGTATTTTTCAATCGCTGTTTTGGCAGTCCATTCAGATGAAAATATAAGCAAAGTACATTTATCTAAAGCGAGCTTGTCCATAGTAGTTAAGTGCTGCTTAGTTTCTCGACAGAGATTGCTAAAATCAGCATAATAATCTATTAAGCCTGCGTAAAGTGTATCTACCCATAAAACGATGGGATGTTTACAATTTAGGTATGCCAGAAAATTAATGTCTGGAGAAAATACAATATCTGACTTAAAATATGATATTTTCTTCTCAATTTGACTGGCGTAATCTTTGTTGAAAATAGGGTCAGCCCAAGCATGGTAAGTTTGCTTGAAAACTTCAGAATATAAAGGTAATTTAAGCTTTGGTAATAGCGCATTCTTTTTTGCTAAAGGCCCGATGTACTGAATATTTGTAAACTTATCTTCAAGAGTTTTAGCTATGTAATAGCATCTTCCCCAGTGGCCTAATTGGCTTTTTCGCCAAGTAGATTTATCTACTGCTTTGACATCAAATTCAGTAATATAAGCTATATTCATGATTTTTGATAAAGTTTAAGATAAGGACTATATAACTGACCTATTTTTAACTGTAATTCGCAAGCTTTGCCAAAATCACTTTGAATAATATTTTTATATCGCAGATAGTGAATCAAGAGTTTGATGCTGTCCCGAAAAGTATAGAATGGCAACAAAAAGGGCAGTAGAGGTCGCTGCGATCGCGAAAACCGAGCAACGCGGGTAAGATTATTGGAAAGGCCATAGCCACGAGCGAGCTTGAGCAGATATGATTTTTCTAGCCGATGGGGGGGAATGTGATGCCAGATTTCCATTTTGGGATTGTGCCAGAGTTCCCATTTACTATTTTGAATATAGAACATTACTTCTGCATCTTCACCGGCAGCCATTGTTTTCTCGTCTCTACCCTTAATTAATAGCTTCTCCGGTGGCGGAACGCATTCTTGCCACGCCTCTTTGCGGATTACCGATCCTGGTGCGGCAGGAATGCGGCGAGGTTTCGCTGAACGTTCATAGCAAAAAGCAACGGAACCACGGTTGTAAATAGTTAAATATCCCTTAATTTGGTCAAAATAAGGGGGGGCTGGTTCATCCAATTTGGCATGAATAATGCCCCCATAGGCTCCCACTTTAGGGTGTTCTCTACCAAAGTGGTATGCTTCGGCTACCCAGTTTTCTGCCGGTAGGTTATCATCATCCAAAAATCCGATGAAATCGCTGCTTCCTGCTTCCTGTACCGCCCGACTGCGAGCATAGGATTGGCCTTGTCTAGGCTCGAATATGTATCTCAGATGGCTATCTTGACGCCATTCTTTTGCATAGTGAAAAACCACCGCCCCAGTATTGTCGTTACTGTTGTTATCAACCACTAGCACTTCCCACTCAATACCCTCTGTGCCAACTTGCTTTTGCAGTTGGTCTAAGACTTCGGGTACACGCTGAGCGCCGTTATAAGTGCAAATAGCTACGGTAAAGTCCACGGTTGGGAGGTTGATGATATTGACTTTAAATTAGCAGAGAGTTGTTAATGAATATAACATTAATTATCTATTTTTGTAAATATCTTTTCCAGATGTAGAAAGGACTTATAAGGCTGGCAATGTAAAGCTCCATCTGACAAGCAACTACTATATCGTTACGAATTGCTGTTTTATATTTAGCTAAGTGGAAGAGAATTTTGCGAACATCATTGAGCATATAAGCTAACAAAGCAAGAGGGCGTTGCCATGTTTTGACGCTGAGCATCCGCGTATGATAACGGGAGAGTCCAGTTTGGCGGCATATTTTAATTAGATAGTCTTTTTCTAAGCGCTGGCGGGGAATGCGATGGTAAATGAGCATTTTGGGGTTATACCAAATTTGCCATCCTGCTGTTTGAATATATAATAATGCTTCTAAGTCTTCTCCTCTTTGCGCGATCGCATCCTCACCTTTTGGCCCAAGCATAAGTTGCTTGGGAACATTTTCCAGCCATATTTGCCTGCGGACAACTAATCCGGCTCCTGGTGGCAGCACTTTTTTGTGAGGTTCGTAGAGGTGAGCATCGTCACCTCTATCTGTCAATCCCAATAAAGAAGCAATTCTCTGAAAATTTTCTGGGGGACTTACTTCAAATTCAGCATAAATCCGACTGCCGTAGGCACCGACATCATCACTAGCTTTCCCAAAAGCATACGCTTCTGCTACCCATTCAGAAGTTGGTAAATTGTCGTCGTCGATAAAGCCGATAAATTTGCCTTTAGCTTCCTCTACGGCGCGTTGTCTGGCAAAACAAAGTCCTTGTTGAGGTTCAAAACAATATTTGAGAGGATAGGCTACAGGCCAGTTTTTTTGGTATTCTTCAACAACTTTTTTGGTGTTGTCGGTGCTGTTATTATCAACAACAATTACTTGCCAGGAAAAGGTTTCTGTTTTGATTTGCGATCGCAGTCGTTCCAGAACATCTGGTAAACGGCTTTCCCCATTGTAGGTTGGTATGGCAACGGTGAAGTCTAGCATTGGGAGACTGGGGAGAGGGGGAATTTGAGATTTCAAATTTGAGATTTGAAATCTCAAATTTGAAATGCCTTAATATTAGGTTTCCACTGCTTGAACTGCTGGCGCGAGAGTGAGAGGCTGTTTTTTGGTGAATGTTAGCTTATTATCGATACAGTCGATCGCGATCGTATCACCGGGAACAAAGGCGTTCTCCAACAGCATGGTAGCGATCGGATTTTCCAGTTCGCGCTGAATCGCTCTTTTGATCGGGCGAGCGCCGTACACTGGATCGTAGCCGGCTTCGGCCAAATGCTCTTGGGCAACAGGTTTAAGCTCAATGCTAATTTTTTGGTCGGCGAGTAACTTCTGGATTCGGAGCATTTGAATTCCGACAATTTGTCCCAATTCGCTGCGACTGAGGGTGTGGAACAGGATTATATCATCAACCCGGTTGAGAAATTCAGGACGGAAGTGCTTTCTGAGGGCGTCCATCACCTGTTTACTCATTTGTTCGTATTGGGAATCATCGCCAGCGAATTCGAGGATGCGATCGCTTCCTATATTACTCGTCATCACAATCACGGTATTCCGAAAATCCACCGTTCTCCCCTGAGAATCGGTAATTCTCCCATCATCCAAGACTTGTAGCAAAATGTTGAACACATCTGGGTGGGCTTTTTCCACTTCATCCAACAAGACCACCGAGTAGGGACGCCTGCGAATTGCTTCCGAAAGTTGTCCGCCTTCTTCATAACCGACATATCCGGGAGGCGCACCCACCAGTCGGGACACGGAATGTTTTTCCATGTACTCGGACATATCAATCCGCACTAGGGCGTCATCCGAATCAAATAAAAATTGCGCTAAAGCGCGGGCTAACTCGGTTTTTCCGACTCCTGTAGGCCCCATAAACAGAAATGAACCGATCGGGCGTCCGGGGTCTTTCATTCCCGCTCTGGCGCGACGAATGGCCGCCGAGACGGCTGAGACGGCTTCTTGCTGACCGATTACTTTTTTATGCAGTTGGGCTTCTAATTGCAATAATTTCTGCCGTTCCGATTCCAGTAAGCGGTTAACTGGAATTCCCGTCCATTTACCGACAATTTCGGCAATATCCGCTTCCGTGACTTGTTCGCGCAATAAGGTAGAACCTTGGGATTGCAACTTCAAAAGTTCGGCTTCTTTGACTTCGCGTCCGCGCTGCAAACCTTCCAATTTTCCATACTTCAACTGCGCCGCCTTATTGAGATCGTAAGCTCTTTCCGCTTGTTCAATTTGCACCCGCAGATGATCTTCTTCCTCCTTCAAGGTATTTATCGCTTCTAAAAGATTCTTTTCACCTTGCCATTGGGAAGAAAGTCGTTCTTGTTCTTCCTTCAATTCGACAATTTCATCTTCAATTCCGCGCAAACGTTCTCGCGACGCTTTGTTTTCTTCCTTTTCCAGGGACAATTTCTCCATTTCCAGCTGCATCAACCGTCGATCGATCGCTTCTAACTCTTCCGGTTTCGAGGTGATCTCCATTTTCAACTTAGCAGCTGCCTCATCTACGAGGTCGATCGCTTTATCTGGCAAAAACCGATCGGAGATGTAGCGATGGGAAAGTGTCGCCGCCGCAACCAGCGCCGAGTCGGTAATTTTAACCCCGTGGTGAACTTCGTAACGTTCCTTGAGTCCCCGCAGAATCGAAATCGTATCCTCCACCGAGGGTTGATTTACGTAAACTTGTTGAAACCGACGTTCCAGCGCGGCATCTTTTTCAATGTGCTTGCGGTACTCATCCAGGGTGCTTGCGCCAATGCAGCGCAATTCCCCCCGCGCCAACATCGGTTTGAGCAAGTTGCCAGCATCCATCGCCCCTTGACTGTTTGCACCAGCACCTACGACGGTATGCAGTTCGTCGATAAACAGGACAATTTGCCCTTGGGAGTTGGTGACTTCTTTGAGTACAGCTCTGAGGCGGTCTTCAAATTCGCCCCGATATTTGGCACCTGCAATCATGCTGCCCATATCCAGGGAAATCAGCCTGCGGTTTTTCAGGGATTCCGGTACGTCGCCGTTGATGATACGCTGGGCTAAGGCTTCTGCGATCGCAGTTTTCCCCACTCCCGGTTCCCCTATCAGCACCGGATTGTTTTTCATGCGGCGCGATAGCACCTGAATTACGCGGCGAATTTCATCATCCCGCCCGATTACGGGGTCAAGTTTACCAGCTTTTGCTTGTTCCGTTAGGTCGCGTCCGTACTTTTCCAGGGCGTCGTAACGATTCTCTGGATTTTGATCGCTAACCTTTTGACTGCCGCGAACAAGTTTAACCGTCGCTTCCAGCTTTTTGGCGTCTGCATCAAAACTTTTGAGCATCCGACGCCCCAACTTTTCGTCTTCGGCAAAGCCCAGCAATAAATGTTCGACGGAAATAAACCCATCTTCCCAAGTTACCCTGGCTGACTCCGCGCGATCGAGCATTACGTCTAAGCTTTTGCCCAGGTAGATATCCTCATTCTTGGCAACTACTTTGGTTTGTGCTTTTGCATAAGATTCCAGTTGGGACACCAAGCGGGCGGAATCAACGCCAGCGCGGTTGAGAATTCGGTGCGCCAGTCCATCTTGTTCCAGAAGTGCGATCGCTAAATGTTCTACCTCCAGATACTGATGTTGATAGCGACGGGCCACCTCTTGCGATTTGACGATCGCTTCCCAGGCTTTCTCGGTAAATTTAGTAGCATCAGTAGGCTGCACAATAATTCCTCTCTGTCAAAGGGTTTCTTAGTTCTGACCCGTCATGACCATAATACTGAAAACTGGGATTTTGCACCTACGCTCTCACCCGCCAAGGGACTTTAGTCCCTTGCTAATAGTGAAAGTCCACTTAAGTGGACTAAATGCTGCTTTCTGGTTCTATGCCAGAGGACTGCCACTTATTCTACAACAACTCGCCACTCATGAAGTTGGTACTTGACGCAGCCATTTTGCACAAGCGGATCTTGGGCAACTAGAGCTTGCGCCTCATCCATCGAAGCTGCCTGGAAAAGGAGCATTCCTCCTCCCAGTTTACCCCAGTAGCCGCTACGCGCCTGATGTCCTTTGGCAATCAAGTCCCGCACGTAGGCTTTATGGGCTGATACGTATTTGTCAAAGGTAGATTTATCGACAATTCCTTCTTCAATTTTGACAAACCAAGCCATTGCCATTAATCCTTTTGGTGCTAATCTTCGCTTGATGGTATTGGAAAACGGTTAGCTGCAAATATCATTTGTAATTGTACTGTTGTGGACAAATCAAAAAAACGATTTTTCATCGCTCTCCTGCCCCCCCAGGAGATTCAGGATCGCGCTAATGAGATTAAGCAATACTTTGCCGATCGCTATAACAGTCGCCACGCCCAGAAATCTCCTCCCCATATTACCTTACAACCGCCTTTTGAGTGGGCGAGCGATTCTGTTACGGTTTTGGTAGATTCCCTGAGCGGTTTTGCCAGTACGCGACAAACGATCCCAATTACACTGTCGGGATTTGACGCTTTTTCCCCCAGAGTAATTTATATCAACGTTCTCAAGAAGCCAGAACTCTTAACTTTACAAGCAGACTTGATGAACTACATGGAGACATCATTAGGTATTGTAGATCCTGTTTCTAAAGGTC
The DNA here is from genome assembly GCF_023333595.1 of Argonema galeatum A003/A1. GTDB lineage: Bacteria > Cyanobacteriota > Cyanobacteriia > Cyanobacteriales > Aerosakkonemataceae > Argonema > Argonema galeatum. The sequence goes on along the minus strand of NZ_JAIQZM010000005.1, from coordinate 217,541 downwards.
GCCCTTTCTCTCCTCACATGACTGTTGCCTTTAAAGACTTGACACGGCAGAACTTTCATGCAGCATGGCCGGAATTTCAGGCCCGATCGTTGCAATTTGAGTTCTCTGCTGACGCCCTCACGCTGCTAATTCACGACGGCACTCGGTGGAATATTTACTCGGAGTTCGCCCTCTAGCTACTCGCTTACCAAGAAAACAATATAAATTAGGCAGCAAAGGGGCACAACTGCTGTGAGGAAGAGGATCAAAAAAGAAATAACTCAAGTTGCTAGTTACTTGCATTCGCTCTTGTTTTTAATGGGTAATGGGTACGTTGTTGCGCTTTAGCGCTCTAAGAGCGCTAAAGCGCAACAACGTACCTTAATGATATAAATATAAAATTACGTAAGTAGATAATTTTTTGGTGTGAAAGGAGTAAAACGGGTGCCATACTTACTAGCTGGACAGTCTTTGGGGGCTCTCATTAGTATCATGGGAATCGCATCTCCCCCTACGGTACTTGCTAGTTATACAATTTTGCTGTATTCGAGCCAGGAAATTGTCTCGTCTGCGACTGTGCTTACCAGCTCGTCCACAAGTCTGCTTAGCTCTTTATCATGCGATATTAAAGCAAATTTGTATTACCGAAACAAAAATACTTTTTCTTTGCCTTCTGCTGCCGTCAAGGTTTCAGGATCGAAAATTATTGCTACAATTGCTGATAAGAGCGGTCTTTTCTCGCCAACGATTGCAGTTTGCGACCTTTCTGGAAAATGTTTGAGCTATCGAGGCGATCGGCCCCCGAAAAGTGCCGCCAGTTTAATTAAAGTTCCTATTGCGGTCGTTCTTCTGCACAAGTTATCAAAAGATAATATTAGCTTAGATGAACATATTTATGTTGACTTAAGTAATTTTACTGAAGAAGATTATTCCCTGATAAAAGTGGGAAAATCTTACTCTTTCAAGTATTTATTGACCGAGATGATTGCTAACAGCAGTAATATTGCCACAAATCAAATAATTGATTACTTGGGTTGGAGTTATATCAATCAAGTATTAAACAGTCTCGGCTATCGCACAACTCGCGTTGCTTACAAGCTAACAGGAGAATTTACGCCACCAACTAGAAATCGTGGCTTTGCATCTAACCTAATTACAAGTAACGAACTGTCAGCGATGATGGTGCAAATTTACAATTGCGAACATCCCGAATATAAGGTACTTATTGATATCTTCAATCGGCAGGTCGATCGCTTGTTGGGATTTGAAGCATTAAAAACATCAGCGGGGCGATGGTTAGGTGAGAAAACCGGAGAAAATACTAAAGTTAGAGGGGCTACATTAGCAGCAGAAATTAACGGTAAAACTTACATCATTACTGTGACTGAAGATAATGGTAAAAGCAGCCCCCAAATCCGCGACTGTATTGCCAAAATTGTGGACTATATTCATAAGAATGGGGGTATTTAGAACCCCACCCCCAAACCCCCTCCCCGCAACGGGGAGGGGGCTAAGAGTAGAAGGGTAATCCCTCCCCGCAACGGAGAGGGGGCTAAGAGTAGAAGGGTAATTCTGCCCGACTAACTAAATTTTTGGTTTTTGGATAATTGTCTCCACAATGCGTCGCTTGACTTTGGGGTCGATACCGATCAAGCGGACATATTCTCCAGTATGCTCATTTAAGCAGGATTCAAGAGCTGCGATCGCATCCGACACCTCACTTGTCTGGATGGGAGAACAACTTTGCCAAGATTGAGTCCGAAAACGACGTTCATCAGCGTGTTCCATACCAATCTTATATCCTTTGGCAAGCAACTGACGTACCTGTTCCTGAGTTTCTGGGCTTAGTTTAGAACCATTTTGCTGACCGTTGCTGCTGCTAGCATAATTGACTTTGTAAATTGTCTCTACTTTAGTTGAGTTATTCGCCACTTCCTTTTGGATAGGATTAGCAGGCGCAGGATTAGGCGTTTGTTGATAGTTGTTTAAGCGTCCTGCATTGTACTCTTCTACCAACCTTGAATTCTGCACTCGCTGCTGTTCTTGCACCATTAAGTTGCCAAATTCAATTAAGCGAGGCAGTCGGAAATCTGGCTTGAGAAAAGTTGGTTTTTCTTCGGCGCTATTGACGACACGAGAAGAAATTTTATCAAAACCAATTTCATGGATAAATTGCCGGATTTGCTCATCATAAACTCTCGATCTTACTGCGCCAAAGAAATCTATGGCTTGATCGATAAAGGTATCGACAAACTGCTCAATTTCTCTAGCTGAAAGTTCATCTTTGTCAAATATCCCAGCAACAATGCCAATTTTATCTTCTCGGTTTGGTTCCCAGAAAAACTTCTCCATCCGACCATCGCGAATCAGTGGTGCATATAAGGTGGAAAGGTCATTTCCCGTCACAATCATTGGGACGCGATTTAGGGGTGTTGAGTCGTAACTGCCAGGGAGTTGTACGTTTGTTGGGTTATCGGCAATATTCATTAGTGTGGCATTCACTAACTGAGTATTGACAGTGTATTGAGTGCCTCGATCGAAGCGTCCGGCACCTGCATCTAAATCATTGATCATCAGCGCGATCATTTTGCCGCGAACCTTAATCAAATCTGCTGCTTCTCGATATCGCAGACGAAGCAACCTCGCTGGATCTCCAGCATCTGGACTTTCGAGTTCTCCTCCAGAAATGTGAACTGCTTCGATGCCCATTTTCTCGAAAACTAATTCACATTGAAAGGATTTCCCTTCTCCTTTGCGTCCGTGAACTCCCAGAATTAGGGGAACTCTTACTCCGGGAATATCGAGGAAGTTTTTGGTGATGTGAACGGCCAGTTTGTCAAGGAAACGGGGAGAGATGTAATAGCTCATTATTGGGTGTGTGTTTTGCGATCGCTTATCAGCCTATTGTTATAATTTTATGACATCTGCACCAGTCCCGGTTTGTTTCTAAAATGGAAATTGACGAGTTCAACCAAAACACCATTCCTCACCCCGAAATCTCCCTACAAGTCAAGGAAACCAGCGACTTTTTGGCCCAAAACCAGATCGATCGCCTCGATCGCTGGTTAGCTAGTCAACTAACGGATTTCTCCCGTTCCCGCATCCAAAAGCTGATCGAACAAGGGTCGGTAAAAATTAATGACCAAATTTGCTCTACCAAAAACAAAATTCTTAAAGCTGGGGATCGGATCTATGTCATCATCCCAGAGGCGGAGATTTCGGAATTACAAGCCGAAAATATCCCTCTGGATATTCTCTACGAAGATGACCACCTGTTAATTCTTAACAAACCCGCTGGATTAGTCGTCCATCCAGCAGCAGGTCACCCAGCAGGTACTCTTGTCAATGCCCTTTTGGCGCATTGTCCTCTCGCAGAAATTGGCGGTGTCCAGCGTCCCGGCATTGTCCATCGGCTGGACAAAGATACTACGGGTGCGATCGCGATCGCCAAAACCGACCAAGCTTACCAGCATCTGCAAGCTCAACTGAAAGCCAAAACCGCCCGCCGGGAATACCTGGGTGTGGTCTACGGTTCTCCCAAAACGGAAAGCGGCATCATTGACCAACCGATCGGTCGTCATCTTGTCGATCGCAAAAAAATGGCTGTCGTGCTGGAAGAGAAAAAAGGTCGCTTAGCCGTCACCCATTGGCGGGTACAGGAACGCCTAGGAAACTACACCCTGATCCACTTCCAGCTAGAAACAGGCCGCACTCACCAAATTCGCGTCCACAGTGCCTATATGGGCCATCCCATCGTCGCTGACCCAGTTTACAGTTCGGGACGCAACATAGGCGTCAACCTACCCGGTCAAGCCCTCCACGCTTGGCGACTTTCTTTAGAACATCCTATCTCCCGACAGATGATTCAGGTGACAGCACCTCTTCCACCTCACTTCGTTACCCTCCTAGAAATCTTGCGGCGGCGAGTGGCCCTCCCCGGTTCCAGCATTTAATTTACGTATCTTTATTACTTTAAATTTACATTTCTATACAAAATCACTGGTTGACCGAAAGGTAAATTGAGCCCCAATTCCTTATAAAGTGGCACTTTTAGCGGTTTGTAAAAAAATATAAGATTTATCAATAAAAACCTATGAGTATAAATACCTTAAGAAATGTAACAAATAACTAGAGCAAGGAGAAGTCGAAAGCCTTATTTATAAAGGATTTGATGCGTTTGTTCGTAGTAAGCGAACCTAATTAACAATTTGTAATATATTAAGCTTGAACGGCAGTGTATAAACATAACCTGTAGGGACTTACAGACAGGCAAAAGTAAGCGAAAGTACTGATTAAGCAACTTTTCGCTTTTCTCATAAAAAAGTGAAAATTTCTCAGAATTATCCCCTATCCTTATAAAAGGTTCCTTTAAAGGAGCAAGTGGTAGGGGCAGTAACTTGAAAAGTGCTTTTGACATTTGTCTGTTATTGACCCCGGTAAGCTGATTCAAAGTTTGAATTGGCGTACTTACCGAAATACCAGTTTTTAAGCAAAAAACCTCTCAAACCAAACAAAGTTAGGAGATTGAGTTAATGTTAGACGCATTCGCCAAAGTTGTTTCTCAGGCAGATGCCAAGGGTGAATTCCTCAGCGCTTCTCAGCTGGATGCTTTAACCGGCTTAGTTCGCGATGGAAACAAGCGCTTGGATGTCGTTAACCGCATCACCAGCAACGGTTCCACAATTGTTGCCAACGCCGCTCGCGCTCTGTTTGCCGAACAACCTCAGCTAATTGCTCCTGGTGGCAACGCTTACACCAACCGTCGCATGGCTGCTTGCTTGCGCGACATGGAAATCATTTTGCGTTACGTAACTTATGCAATCTTGGCTGGTGACTCCAGCGTGCTAGACGATCGCTGCCTGAATGGCCTGCGCGAAACCTACCAAGCTCTCGGTACCCCCGGTTCTTCCGTAGCTGTTGGCGTTTCCAAGATGAAAGAAGCCGCAGTTGCGATCGCTAACGACCCCAGCGGGATCAGCCAAGGCGATTGCAGCTCTCTGATTTCTGAAGTAGCCAGCTACTTCGATCGCGCCGCATCTGCCGTAGCTTAATAACTGTTGAGTCCTGAGTAGGGATTTTATCCCGCACTCAAACTACTCAAACCGCGATTTTTCGCACGCTAGTCAGGAAACTTTGCAAAGCATTCTGGAGATAACCAAAACATGAAGACCCCCATCACTGAAGCGATCGCCGCAGCCGATACTCAAGGCCGTTTTCTGAGCAACACCGAACTGCAATCCGCTCGCGGTCGCTTTGAACGCGCCGGTGCCAGCATGGAAGCAGCTCGCGCCCTGACCAACAACGCTCAAAAGCTGATCGATGGTGCAGCTAACGCTGTGTACCAAAAATTCCCCTACACCACCCAAATGCAGGGTGCCAACTTTGCCTCCACCCCCGAAGGCAAATCCAAGTGTTCTCGCGACATCGGCTACTACGTGCGTATGGTGACCTACTGTCTGGTTGCCGGTGGCACAGGCCCAATGGACGAGTTCTTGGTTGCTGGCTTGAGCGAAATCAACGCAGCTTTCGATCTATCTCCCAGCTGGTACGTTGAAGCCCTCAAGTACATCAAAGGCAATCACGGTCTGAGCGGCCAAGCTGCTAACGAAGCTAACACCTACATCGACTACGCGATCAATGCTCTGAGCTAATCGATCGCTATGGCCCGGAGGGGTATGCAGGTGCAGGTTATAGAACTCGCAGTTGCTTATTTCTCCGGGCATTGTTGTATTTAAGAGAAGCTGTGTTTGTTGGGAGAAATTTAAAGTGGCGATAACAGCAGCAGCATCCCGCTTGGGAACCGCAGCTTATGGTGAAGCAGCAAGGGTAGAACTAAGACCATACGCAACCAAGGAAGATATCGAGAATGTAATCCGCGCCACGTACCGTCAGGTTCTGGGCAATGATTATTTGATGGCTTCCGAACGTCTGGTTAGTGCCGAATCGCTTCTGCGAGATGGAAATCTGACAGTCAAAGAGTTTGTACGCGCAGTAGCTAAATCGGAGCTATACAAAACCAAGTTTTTCTACAACAGTTTTCAAACCCGGTTGATAGAACTGAACTACAAACATCTACTGGGACGTGCCCCTTATGACGAATCAGAGGTAGTTTATCACCTCGATTTGTACGAGAACAAGGGTTACAACGCTGAAATTGACTCCTACATCGACTCTCAGGAGTATCAAGCCAACTTCGGCGACAACATTGTTCCCTACTATCGCAGCTTTGAGTATCAAGCTGGGCAAAGAAGCGTAGGTTTCACGCGGATGTTCCGCTTGTACCGGGGTTATGCTAACAGCGATCGCGCTCAAGTAGAAGGCAGTAACTCTCGCCTCGCCACCGACTTGGCGCAGAATCTCGCTTCCTCGATTATCAAGCCTTCTGGTAGCGATGACACCTGGTCTTACTACCGCGCATCCAGTGATGTTGCTCCCCGTAACTGCTTAGGCGGTTCTTACGGCGAAAGTGGCCGCGTTTACAGAATAGAAGTAGCCGGTATTCGTCAGCCGGGATATCCCGGCGTCCGCCGCAGCAGCACCGCTTTCTTGGTGCCTTACGAAAATCTGTCTAACAAAATGCAACAGATTCTGCGTACAGGCGGCAAAATCGTAAGCGTCAACCCAGCCTAAGAATTTTAGATTTTAGATTTTGGATTTTGGATTGAAATTAAATCTAAAATCTCAGATTGGAAATCTGAAATTAAAATCACAGGAGGTTTAAATAATGCTTGGTCAAACCGCCATTGGTAGCGCTGCAAACACGCCTTCTGGTAGCCGTGTTTTTCGTTACGAAGTTGTTGGCTTACGCCAAAACGAAGAAAACGACAAAAATAACTACGCTATTCGCCGCAGCGGCAGCGTATTTGTCACCGTTCCATACAGCCGCATGAATGAAGAAATGCGGCGCATTACTCGTCTTGGCGGCCAAATCGTCAGCATTCAGCCCTGGGGCGCTGAAGAAGCAAGTGCAGCATCCGGCGAATCAGAATAACTGAGCAACTTTTTGCACTCTTATCATGCAGGAGTCCAATCCAGAGGCAGATGGCGAAACAGAAGTTTCTCCGTCGCTAACGGTAGAACAGGCGATCGCCAATCTCACCCACGAAGATGTGAGTCTCCGCTACTATGCCGCTTGGTGGCTGGGAAAATTCCAGATCGATACACCAGCAGCAGTGAACGCCCTGATCGCAGCTTTAGACGATGAGGCTGATCGAACAGAGTTAGGAGGCTACCCGCTACGGCGCAATGCCGCACGGGCGCTGGGAAAAATTGGAGATATTAAGGCTGTACCTGCCCTAATTGAGTGTTTGGATGGCTCCGACTTCTATGTACGAGAAGCAGCTGCTCAGTCGCTGGGTATGCTGGGCGATCCAGCTTGTATTCCAGTGCTGAAGCAGCTGCTATTTGGTGGAATAGCAGCTGCTGTAGAAGTACCGGGGATGCCCCATTTAGCACAACCCTACGAAGCTGTAATGGAAGCCTTGGGAACGCTCCAGGCAACTGAAGCCATTCCCCTGATTAAACCCTTCCTGGAACACCCAGTAGAGCGAGTGCAGTACTCCGCCACCAGGGCTATGTACCAGCTGACCAAAGACTCAGTATATGCAGAAAGCCTAGTTAAAGCTTTGGCCGGAAAAGATATTCAATTGCGCCGGGTGGCTTTGTCTGACCTTGGTGCTATAGGCTATTTACCGGCTGCTAATGCGATCGCCCAATCGGCAGTAGAAAATAGCTTTAAGCTCATAGCTCTCAAAGGCTTACTCGAACATCAACTTGAGCCTTTCAAACCTGAATCGCTCAACGACGAGGCCATCAAAGTCATGAACCTGATGGATACCCTCTTGTAGAAAGGGGCTAGTGCGTCGGGGCTTGGGGAAAGAGCAGGTGAAGCAATGACTAATAACCTTATTCAGGCAGTAGAACAAGCGGATACCCCCGGAACTCTGATCGCAGCAGTACGCGCTTTAGCAGATGCCCGTTTAGAAGCTGGAATTCCTACCCTAATCGCCGCTTTGGGCTACAACAACCCAGGCGCAGCATTACTAGCCGTTGAAGGGCTAGTTCAAATCGGAGTATCGGCAGTCGAGCCCTTACTAGAAAAACTGGATGGGTACAACTACGGCGCGAGGGCTTATGCCATACGCGCCTTAGCCGCGATCGCAGATCCGCTTGCACTAGAAGTCTTGAACACAGCAGCTCTAAACGACTTTGCCCCCAGCGTCCGCCGTGCTGCCGCCAAAGGACTGGGAAACCTCCACTGGCACAAACTTTCCCCAGAACAGATTCAATCCGCCCAAGAAAAAGCTTTTGACACGCTTCGACAAGTCTCCCAGGACTCAGACTGGTCGATTCGCTATGCAGCCATTGTAGGCTTGCAATTACTGGCTAAAGAGCCCTCAGTCAAACCGCACATCCAAACCCACTTACAGCAAATGTTAGCAGCGGAAAGCGATCGAGCAGTTCGCGCGAGAGTTCAATTAGCAACTGTCAGTACTTAGTCGTTAGTAGCGATTAAAGGCAATTAACAACTAATAACTAACAACCATCAACTTACGACAGCCAACTTACATCTACTTAAAAAATGCCAATTCCACTCTTGGAAATTACACCAAGCACACAAAATCAGCGCGTAGAAGGCTACGAAGTTCCTGATGAAGACGACGCCATTAATTATCGGTTAACCAATACTTCATCAGAGTATGAAGTTAACGAAATAATCTGGGCTGCCTATCGCCAAATCTTCAGCGAACAATTGATTCTCAAAAGCAACCGCCAACTCTCCTTAGAATCCTTATTGAGGAATCGCTCTATTTCAGTGCGAGAGTTTGTGCGGGGCCTCGGCAAATCTGAAGTATATCGGCAACTTGTAGCTGAAACCAACTCCAACTACCGCTTAGTTGACATCACTTTCAAACGCTTTCTCGGACGCGCAACTTACAATAAAGATGAGGAAATTTCCTGGTCAATTGTGATAGCAACCAAGGGATTGCATGGTTTTATCGACACCATTGTTGATAGCGAGGAATATGTCCAAAACTTTGGAGATGACCTCATACCCTATCAACGCCGTCGATTCAACGAAAGACCCTTCAATTTAGTAAATCCCCGTTACACCGAGTATTGGCGCAGTCGCTTACTTGAAATTGAAGGCCGCAGCTATTATCAAGTAAAGATCTACGGTACAGGGTCACCAGAAAAACAAGTTGCTCGTAAAGGCATTCCCGAGAACTTCCTGGCAATGGCCCGGAGCATCGTTACCCCTCAAGTTAATTATCAGCGGTACAAAGACCGGGCAATCAATCAAACCAGTCGCGCCGATATTCCAGATATGACTCGTCAGGGAAGCACTGTTAAACCAGGTGTGAGTCGCACGGAAGTTGCCCTTCCTTATCGCTATGTTTCCACAGATCCCAAAGCATAGCGCTAATACCGATTAGCAGATCGAAACTAAAAACTCAAACCTCAAAACTGCTTATGTCCATACCTTTGCTTACATACAAACCCTCCTCGCAGAACCAGCGAGTAGCGGGTTACGAAGTGCCCAACGAAGAAACACCCAGAATCTATCGCATAGAAGACTGCCTAGACGATAGCGATATCCAAGAATTAATCTGGGCGGGCTACCGTCAAATTCTCAGCGAACACGAAATCCTCAAATCTTTTCGTCAAATTGCTTTGGAATCTCAGGTAAAAAATCGGGCTATTACCGTGCGGGACTTCATCCGTGGTTTGGCGAAGACTGAGGCATTTTACCGTTTAGTTGTGGAAACAAACTCCAACTATCGTGTCGTCGAACTTTGCCTCAAACGCATCCTGGGTCGTGCCCCATATAACAAGGATGAAGAGATTGCCTGGTCAATTAAAATCGCTACCAGTGGTTTATGCGGCTTCGTTGACGCCTTGATCGATAGCGAAGAGTATCAGAGCAATTTTGGCGACAACACGGTGCCTTATCAGCGCCGTCGCTACAAAGACCGCCCCTTTAACTTGGTGACGCCTCGTTACGGCAACTACTGGCGCGACAAACAGGAAGACGAACGCTACAAGTGGGGCGATGTGCGTAACTTCCTTGATTTGGCACGCTCTCTTCAAATCAAAACCGTTACCCAAAATCTGAACGTTTCAACGGCTAATATCAAAATTCCCGACACGACAAGGGATAATAAGCCTGAAGGGATTCCGGTGTCGATTAACTCAAGCACGAGTTTTCCGCAACGCCGGTAAGGGAATTTCAAATTCAAGATCTCAGATTTAAAGTTGAATTTTTCAATCTGCAATCTGAAGTTTACGATCTGAAGTTGCCTTTTTGACCAACGTATTTAGTTTTCAACCACATTAGGAGGCTTTTGCATGGCACTATCGTTGCTTACATATAAACCTTCATCCCAAAACCAGCGCGTTAAAAGCTTTGGCGTAGCGGATCTAAATGAAGATACGCCTTATATCTATCGCGTAGAAGATGCTTCTTCTCCCTACGAGATTAGGGAACTGATTTGGGCAGGTTATCGCCAAGTATTCAGCGAACATGAAATCCTCAAGTTCAACCGTCAAATTGCGGTGGAAACTCGTCTCGCCAATCGGTCTATCACAGTGCGCGACTTCATTCGGGAACTGGCGAAGTCAGAGGCATTTTATCGTTTAGTTGTCTCGGTCAATAATAATTATCGACTGGTACAAATCTGCCTCAAGCGTTTTTTGGGTCGTACTTCTTACAACAAAGACGAAGAAATCGCTTGGTCAATTGTGATTGCGACCAAGGGCTTTAGCGGCTTTGTGGATGCACTGGTTGATAGCGATGAGTATACCGCAGCGTTTGGCGATTTCACTGTACCCTACCAACGCAAGCGGATGGAGGCGCGTCCGTTCAATTTGGTCACCCCCCGCTACGGGGAGGACTTCCAAGAATCAGCTGGTACTGTCAAAACTGATTGGCGCTTTGCGTTGGAGAAGTTCTACAGCCGCAAAGAACAGGAACGGAAATTGCCCGAAGGCGACCCCCGCAAGTTCAGCGGTATGGCGGCTACGGCCAATACCAAGCGCAATTACGCGCAACGCCTGTCTGCGTTTGACATCGATTACCTGAATAAGGTGCCCAAGCGCCGCTAAGGTTCTGGCTTGGTTTATCTAAATCACTTTTTGCTTTAAAGACTGGGTTTAGTTTCCGCTTACTAATGACTGGCTCGCGCGATCGCGTTTGTTGGTTCTTGAGCTAGGCGGAAATTAGGCCCAGTCATTGTAGTTATAGTGTGTTTTCTAAATTTCTTTAAAACTATAGGTAGGGGCTAGAGGAAGAAGTGGCGTGTTTCAAGGGTTTGGTGGAATTAAGAACGTCCTAACTGACTTTCATCGGTCGCTATACTAGACCTAGCCGTCAAGCATTTTTGACTGTTTGGGGGAGCAACCGCCACCATATTTGGTTTGTTTTCTGTTTATGAAAGATAGCAAAAAAATGATTATTGCTATCTCTCAGAATTAATTAGGGCTACTAGACGTATCGATCGAGTCTTTTTGACCGTTTGGGGGCGCAACGACTACACCTCTATCTGCGGCGCGTTGCTCTCGTTTTTTGCGCTCGGCTTTGACGGTATCTTCCATCATTAACCGCGCTTGGGCCATTTTATCTAGATTGCTGCGGTAGAGTTCTAAATCTTTTTGCAGTTTGTCCTCTGGTAAGTGCAAAGCCGCACCGATCTTTTTGAGCGCCTCAGCCAACTGTTTGGTGTCTTTAACTATGGTAGAGTCTGCCACTTCTAGGAGGGTGAACAAACCGATCGCAAACAAGCGGCTGTACTTAAAGTTCGGGTTGTTGGCTATAGCTTGTAGCGTTGGTCGCAAATCCCCGGAATTGCTAAACTCAGACCCTTGACTGAGAATTTCGACAATTTCCTGAGAATTTCGACTTTTTGCCCATTCCTCCAACCATTGTGCATCCTGCTTGTACCTTTGCGGGTCATTTTCTACCGCTTTGCAGAGGGTGTCAAAAATAGGGTCTTTATCCGCTTCTGGTCGATAGCCTTGCATAAAGCGGTCAAAGGAAGCCACAACTCCTAAAGCGTAGATAGGGTCGTAGCGAAAATCGATATTGACCGACAGCAAGTGCATTTCTACCATCAATTCTTCGACCACTCGCCGGTAAATAGTGTTGATGGGACGAGTGTGAAGGTTGTAGAAAGTTCGCTTAGTATCTGAAACAGTGCGGACGTTATTCACGGAAAGCATTTTTAAGGATGATTTAACTTTATTGTCTCGTTTAAGTGTAAGTTTGCCAAGCCGATCGCAGAAAGAATGGGCCGCGTGATTTAGCGGATCTAGGTTGCGATCGGGTAGAATGCAGGATTGCCATCTGGTTTTTAAGACAACCGATGTATTTTATTTCCAGAGCCACAGAAAAATCATGTATTCTCCTGAATTAATTGCTCTAGCTCGCTACATGGCTGGTGAGTTTGACAATAGAGACCAAGCGATCGACTCTCCGGCTTGGTACGTGCATCTACGCCTTTGGCAGCGACCTGTACCTTTGTTTTTGTCAGACAGCCTCACCCTGTTTGCGGAGCAAGCCAACTATCTTTACCCGGACAAAGCTTATCGCCAGCGCATCATGCGGCTACAGCACAGCAACGACTCGCGATCTTCCATCCAGGTACAGTACTACGCAATCGAAGATCCATCTTCTATGATAGGTGCTGGTCGCAACCCAGAGTTACTGAAAACGCTGAGCAGCGATCGCATAGAACTGCTACCGGGTTGCACTCTTAGCGTTACCCAAGGCCCGATCGCTCAGAGCGCTTACCACTTTCAAGCGTCTTTACCACCAAACGCTCGTTGCTGCTTCAACTATCGGGACGAAACTTACCAGGTTTCTCTCGGATTTGAGGCTACTCCTGAGCAATTCCTCAGTTATGACAAAGGAATCGAACCGGAAACAGGCATTGCTCTGTGGGGAGCTATTATAGGCCCTTACCGCTTCAGTAAGCGTCAAGACTTTTCTGCCGAACTGCCTTGATGAAGCCTGCTAAAACAAAGGGTTCTTTTTCTTTACCTCCTCCAAGCGCTTCACCCTAGCTTAAGACGCCATGCTGTTGCGGGGAACACCCTCAAGAGCATCATCTTCCGTTTCAAAAATTTCAAACACCGAGTCCATCATCGTAACTTCAAACACCAGTCTTGCTTCTGGATGCACGTTACAAATGCGGAAACTCCCTTTCACTTTGTCAGCATCTCGCATTCCTGCGACCAATGAAGTCAGACCGGAACTGTCGATAAAATTAACCTGACCGAGATTCACGACCACATGACGGCTGAGTTTGGAAATACACTCCTGCAACTTGAGGCGAAATTGCCATGCCGTCGTGATATCTAAGCGCCCTGTAGGCGTCAAGACGATAACAGTAGTGCCGTCTTGGAGCTGGTGTGTTTTTTGCTCGATATGGATCACTGCCTCTCCCCTTTAAATCGTAACTTTTTACAGCTTTTGCACATAGCCTCAACCCGATCGACCGTCATCCAAACACAGGCAATACATACATCAGGCGAAACCAGATATGAAGCTTTTGACACTCTGCGATCTAAAGATACGCAGATTAACCCACAAGGGATTAATATCTGACCTTAGCGTAGCAGTCGTGCTAGTACGCACGACCGCGTAACTTTCCCGCAGTCCGCAGGTAGGGTCAAAACCATAGACCTGTTTGTGAGTATTTTACCAGAAAGCACGGATATTTCAAAGCGCGTCAGCCCCTCGTGTTGCTTTGACCCAGAAAGTAGTGGGATAAAACTTCACAGGATTTCTGTAAATTTTATGCAGCACCAGTCCACTTAGCCCAATCTTGGGGCTTTAAGAAAATTTCATATAACTGGGCTTCTGGTGTATTGGGTTCCGGTTGATACCCGTATTCCCAGCGCACCAAGGGCGGTAAAGACATCAGGATCGACTCGGTGCGTCCGTTTGTCTGGAGTCCAAAGATTGTACCCCGATCGTAAACGAGGTTGAACTCCACATAACGACCCCGGCGATAGAGTTGGAAATTGCGTTGGCGATCGCCATACTCTATCCCTTGGCGTCGCTCTACAATCGGCACGTAAGCAGGTAAAAATGCGCGACCGCAATCGTTGATAAACCCAAACAAATCTTCCCAGCTGCGCGGCTCTATATTACTGAGGGCGGCACTGTAAACTGCCGCTGGCCCATTGGCATCCGGCCCCTTATACAATTGGCCTTGCCCATCTTGGTAATCAAAAAATAGTCCGCCGACGCCCCGCGTTTCCTGCCGGTGTTTTAAATAAAAATACTCATCGCACCAGCGTTTAAACGTAGGATAGTATTCCGAATGGTGGGCATCGCAGGCTTGCTTGAAAGTTTTGTGGAAATGGGCAGCATCCTCTGCAAACGGATAGTAGGGCGTCAAGTCAGCGCCCCCGCCAAACCACCAAACTGGCCCAGCTTCAAAGTAGCGATAGTTAAGGTGTACCGTTGGCACATAAGGATTGCGGGGATGCAACACCATCGAAGTGCCGGTCGCGTAAAAGCGGTGTCCAGCCGCTTCGGGGCGTTGCGCCAGAATTGAGGGCGGCAGATGGTCGCCCCAAACCTCCGAGAAGTTGACGCCGCCCTGCTCAAACACAGCCCCATCGCGCATCACGCGAGAACGACCGCCGCCCCCTTCTTTTCGTTCCCAGGAGTCTTCTGTGAAAGTAGCAATGCCATCCAGCCGTTGCAGATCTTGACAAATTTCGTCCTGCAACTGTTGCATAAACTGGGTGACCCGACGCTTTGAGTCAGATGGAGGCATCGTTTTATTGGTTGTTGCCTCAAAAGTTGAAAAAGCCGTCATAATCTCAAAAAAGCAATTTAATTTAGTTCAACCGAACAGTGGTTTAATTGTCCCAGAGTCTTTAGATTAACTCGAATTGGGTCTGAGCGGCGTGTCTGACCATGAGAGAGTGGCTTGTCGATGGTCAAGCTTCAGTTTGGTCTTATAACGATCGCAGCATTGTCCATCTTCTGGCGTGTCCAATTTTATCCAAAAAAATGGCGACTAGAAATCCGCTCTCTGTATCATTAACCATAACTGTTGTAGGTATAGCAAGATCTAAAGGCTGCCTTGGAAACTATAGCAACCGATGAAAGTCAGTTTAGGACGTTCTTAATTCCACCAAACCCTTGAGGAAGAGTCCCTTCTTCCCCTAGCCCCTAGTCCCTAGCCCCTAGTCCCTAGCTATAGCAGCGGGAGGAGCGTAATAATGCCCAATTTTTCCTCCAAATCCACCGATCGTCCTCAAAGGCGTTGGTGGCTCTTTTCTCTAGCTTGTACATATCAAGCCCTCAGTTCGGCTTCGGTGGACGCCCTATGGCAAAAAGTGACAGATTTAGCTGATGTTTCCTGGCATCCCCTGCTGGCAAGCACCAATGTTCCCAAGGGGTTAGTTGCCAAACCTGGCTTGATTTATCAGGCTGTAACGCGATCGATTCCTATTCCGATTCGCATTTTCGTCGAGCAAGTAAGGCCCAGGGAATTGTTGACGGTGCGAATTCTCACTTTACCGGGGCTGGAGGAAAGAGTGACTTACAAAGTTCAGTCTACCGTCTGCGGGACTGAGATTTCCTATTCCATTACGCTGCGAGGGTGGTTGTCGCCCCTGATCTGGTCGCTGATCCGACCGAGTGCGGCGCGGGTTGCGGCCCAATTAGCTCACGCAGCCGAACAAAACCCCTTATGAAGGGCATTCGGGAAATTTCAGATTTCAGATCTAAAATCTAAAATTTCTCACTCCCTAACTTTGTTAAACGCAGACCGACTAAAGTTAAGATTTGATAACAGTTAATTATGAAATCGCCCCTCACAGCTAGGGGAAAAAATACAATGTCTGACATTCTCGATGCCAGCTCGGTTTTAGAAGTATTGCGCCCGGTGCAAGACCCCGAACTCCGCAAGAGCTTGGTGGAATTGAACATGATTCGCAACCTCAAGATTGAGGACGGCAATGTCAGTTTTACTTTGGTGCTGACAACGCCTGCCTGTCCTTTACGCGAGTTTATCGTCGAGGATTGCCAGAAAGCAGTCCGCCAGCTGCCTGGGGTGAAAGATGTGGCGATCGCAGTTACCGCCGAAACACCGCAGCAAAAAGGAGTGGCCGATCGCACCGGAATTGCCGGTGTTAAAAATATTGTGGCTGTTTCCAGTGGCAAGGGCGGCGTGGGAAAAAGTACTGTTGCTGTTAATGTGGCGGTGGCTTTGGCTCAATCGGGCGCTAAAGTGGGCTTGATCGACGCGGATATCTACGGCCCTAACGCACCGATGATGCTGGGACTGGCAGATGCCAAGGTGATAGTGCAACAAACTGCTCAAGGAGAAATTTTGGAGCCAGCTTTTAATCATGGTGTAAAGTTGGTTTCGATGGGATTTTTGATTGGCAAAGACCAACCCGTGATTTGGCGAGGCCCGATGCTCAATGGCATTATCCGCCAGTTTTTGTATCAGGTGCGGTGGGGCGAACTGGATTACTTGATTGTGGATATGCCTCCCGGTACTGGCGATGCTCAGCTAACCTTGATTCAGGCTGTGCCGATGGCGGGTGCAGTGATCGTGACGACGCCCCAAAATGTGGCTTTGCTGGATTCTCGTAAGGGCTTAAAAATGTTCCAGCAGTTGGGAGTGCCGGTTTTGGGAATTGTGGAAAATATGAGCTATTTCATTCCACCAGATATGCCCGATCGGCAATACGATATTTTTGGGTCTGGCGGAGGCGAGAAAACGGCGGCTGAGTTGGGTGTGCCGTTGCTGGGGTGCGTGCCTCTGGAAATATCCTTACGCCAAGGAGGCGATCGCGGTTTACCCATCGTAGTCGCCGAACCGGATTGTGCCTCAGCGAAAGCCCTGAATGCGATCGCCCAGCGGATCGCCGGTAAAGTTTCTGTAGCTGCTTTAGCCTGATAGCTAATCGGTAATTGAGGAATTGCAGATTAAACAATTGCATTTCAATCTAAAATCTAAAATCTAAAATTACCCATTACCCATTACCCATTACCTATGTTGAATTTCCTGAAACCCCTGCGCTGGAAATCTTGGTTTATATCCTGGCAACAAGTAGACTGGTGGCTTTTTGCAATGCCTGTAGGACTCAGCTTTTTTGGCGGTCTGGTGATTCGCAGTGCAGAATTAAATCTGCCAGTGACTGACTGGTGGCAGCACTGGATTGTTGGTAGTATTGGTCTTGGACTGGCACTTTTCCTAGCCCGCTGCCGCTACGAAAATTTGCTCCAGTGGCACTGGATCATCTATGGTTTAACCAACTTTTTTTTGATTGCGGTAATGGCGATCGGCTATAGCGCCAAAGGGGCTCAGCGATGGATTAGTATCGGCGGCTTCAATTTTCAACCCTCTGAATTTGCTAAGTTAGGTTTGATTATTACCCTGGCCGCACTCCTACACTCTAAAGGGGCTTCGACGATTCCATCCTTCGCCAGAGCTTTGGCAATCACAGCAGTTCCCTGGCTCTTAATATTTATACAGCCTGACTTGGGTACGTCTTTGGTGTTTGGTGCTATTACGGTAGGGATGCTTTACTGGGCCAATACAAATCCAGGCTGGTTGATACTGTTGGTTTCTCCAGTGGTTGCCGCAATTGTGTTCAACTTGTATTTACCGGCGTGGTTCGCTTGGACAGCAGTTATGAGCTTAATTGCTTTTAGCACTCTGCCTTGGCGCTGGTGGGGTGCGGCAGGAGCGATCGCAATCAACCTTGTCGGAGGGCAAATAGGGCACATCTTTTGGGGCTTATTAAAGGAATATCAAAAAAACCGACTGATTTTGTTCCTGAACCCAGAGAAAGACCCATTGGGAGGAGGATACCACCTGATCCAATCTCGCATTGCGATCGGTGCCGGACAGATGTGGGGCAAAGGTCTTACTCAGGGAACTCAAACTCAGCTGCACTTTATTCCAGAACAGCACACCGACTTCATCTTCTCAGCTATTGGCGAAGAACTGGGCTTTGTGGGCTGTATTGTGGTGATGATAGCCTTCTGGTTAGTCTGTCTGCGCTTAATAATTATTGCTGAGAATGCCAAAGACAATTTTGGCTCCTTATTGGCGATCGGCGTCCTAGCCATGATCGTGTTTCAGGTAATTATTAACATAGGCATGACCATTGGCTTAGCACCAGTAACGGGGATTCCCCTACCTTGGATAAGTTACGGTCGTTCCGCGATGCTCACCAATTTTATTTCCATAGGACTGGTAGAATCGGTGGCAAATTATCGACAGGTACGCAGGTTTTAATAGGTTTGGGTTTCATTTGCAATTAACGCAGCTATTAAAATCAACGCTTAATACTAAATAAAAGCGGATAGTCGCCAACAGGCAAGTTCGCTTACAAGCAGATCGAGAGAGGAGAAAATCATGATTTTGCCAGGTTCAGCAGTTCGCGTGAAGAATATAGGCGATACTTACTACGGTTATCAAGGGCTAGTTCAACGGGTTAGCGATGGTAAAGCAGCAGTCCTTTTTGAAGGCGGAAATTGGGATAAATTGGTAACTTTCCGCCTGTCAGAAATCGAATTGGTAGACGCCACTGCTGGACGCAAAAAAAAGTAAGTGATATCGTTTCCGGTTGGGGCAGAGGGGCAGAGGGGCAGAGGGGCAGAGGGGAAAAGCGAACAATTCCGACGCAGACAGATTTGATATGAAAAGGTAATTGGTAAGTTTAGATTTCAAATTTAATATTTTAGATTTAAAATAGAAGTATTTTAAATTTACAATCTTAAATTTGAAATTTGAAATTACCCACAATTATGCGTCTTCCTCTCCCACAATTTGCAGCCAGTCAGCGCCACCCCAACCACTTTGCTGAAGTAATAGAAACGGCAACGACAGAGTTTTTAGCACAATGTCTAGAGCCAGATACTCTCAGCTTTCCAGCCATGCCGCCTTTTGGCAGTTGGGTAAGGTCGGTAGATGAAGAATCGAGCAATCAAATCTACGCTGTGGTTTATCATGCCACTACTATGCCGATCGACTCCATCCATCGAGCGCGAGCTTTAGGCATGACATTAGAGGAGTTGCGAGAGGAACAACCTCAAATTTTTGCCATGCTCAAAACTGAGTTTCGGTCTGCAATTGTGGGGTATAAACCACCATCGCGGGGAACGCCAGTCATTTACCAGCACCTACCACCGCGACCCCCTCAGATTCACCAAAGCGTTTACAGGTGCGAACCGCAAGAAATAATTAATTTTAGCGAACAGTTAGATTTTATGCGGACGCTGTTGCAGGTGAATGGAGCGGCTGTGGATGCGCTATGTGCAGCTGCGATGAGGGAGATTTATCAACTCAGAAAAGCCGATCGCACTTGGTTAGTTAACGCCGGACGAAATTTGAGTGTGTTGCTCAGAGATGACTACGATCGCTTAAGAGTAATTTTAAGTCAAATCCACCCTTAGAGAGTTTTTAATTTTGAGGAATAAGGTTTGAGTTAATAAAGTTGTCTTAATTTAAAGTCAACTTTCAACATTTATAAATCTCTCTCTGCTGTTTAGCTATGGAATCAGCCTTAGAAACTCTTCACGAGCCGATCGTTCCCTTCGCTATTCTGCTGGTGGTTATTTTAACCGTACCCGCCCTCTTCGAGCGACTGCGATTGCCGGGATTAGTCGGTTTGCTAGTAGCGGGAGTAGTACTCGGCCCTAACGCGCTGAATGTACTTCAGAAAGAAATGCCGACGATGAAGCTGCTATCAGATATTGGATTAGTTTATCTGATGTTTGTGGCAGGGCTAGAAATTGACATGGCATTATTCCGCAAAACCAAGCATCGCTCGGCTGGTTTTGGCACTTTTACTTTTCTGGTTCCCCTGATTGTAGGAACGATCGTGGGGCGTATTTTTGGCTTTGGCTGGAACGCTTCCATTTTGATTGGCTCTTTGTTTGCCTCTCATACCCTCTTGGCTTATCCTATAGTCAGTCGTTTAGGGGTGGTGGGAAACGAAGCCGTCACCGTCACTATTGGCGCGACGATTTTCACCGATATTGGCTCTCTACTCGTTTTAGCAGTTTGTATCGGCATTAATAAGGGGAACTTCACCATTGTCAGTCTCATTACCCTGTTGGGTTCGTTGATTGTCTACTCTGCGATCGTGTTGTTTGGCTTTGATTGGGCGGGAAGACAATTTTTTCGCCGCACAGGGGACGATGAGGGCAATCAGTTCTTGTTCGTACTCCTGGCGGTTTTTCTGGCAGCGTTGGGAGCTCAGCTGATCGGAGTAGAAAAAATTGTTGGTGCTTTTTTGGCTGGTTTGGCAGTGAATGATGCCGTGGGCGAAGGGCCGGTAAAAGAAAAAGTTATTTTTGTTGGTAGTGTCCTATTCATTCCCATCTTTTTTGTGGATATGGGATTGCTGATAGATATCCCAAGTTTTATTAAAAGTCTGGGATCGATTTGGCTGACAGTAGCGATTGTGGCGGGTTTGATTGGCAGTAAATTTTTGGCGGCTTTGTTTGCCAAACTGGTTTATCGCTACAACTGGCAGGAAATGCTGACGATGTGGTCGCTGTCGCTGCCGCAAGTGGCGGCAACTTTAGCGGCGACGTTGGTGGGTTATAAGGCTGGGTTGCTGACTGAAGCGGTATTGAATAGCGTTCTTGTGTTGATGCTGGTGACGGCAACTCTGGGGCCATTGATTACCAGTCGGGTTGCTGTGGGGCTAACTGTACCGGAAACCAATTTGGATGCTGGCTTAAACGCTCTTGATGAGGAATTTGTAAGTCCAACGCGATCGGGTTTTACTGTAGTGGTTCCGGTTTATAATCCTCAGACCCAGCGATATTTAATTGAAATGGCAGCTTTGTTGGCACGCCATGAGGGCGGTCGGATTGTGCCGTTGGCGATCGCTCTGGCTCACGCTCACATGGATGCCCCAGAACTAGAATTAGCTCAGCAGCAGGGTGATATACTGCTGGAAAAGGCAGCGCAACTGAGTCTAGAACTGGGTTTGGAGGCAGAACCCTTACTGCGAATTGACGATAGCGTCGCCCAAGGAATTAGCCGTGCGAGTCGCGAACAAAATGCCAGTCTCATTGTGATAGGTTGGGGTAAAAGAACTGGGTTTCGGGCTCGCTTGTTTGGCAACCTGATTGATAGCGTGCTTTGGGCGGCTCATTGTCGGGTGGCGGTGATGCGCCTGCTCAATTCGCCGATGCAAATAGGGCGCATTTTGGTTCCGATTGAAAATTTAACAGCGCAGGCGGTGCTACCTGTGCGGTTTGCACAAATTCTAGCTGAGGCGAATCAGGCACAGGTGACGCTGTTACATATATGCGATCGCAGAATCACAGCGAGCCGACGCGCTTGGAACCAGTCTCAGCTGACTCTACTCGCCTCAAAATGGGTGCCTCAAAATAACTTTGAAATTCAAATCACTCCCCACGATGATGTGGTAAAAGCAATACTGAATACTGCGAAATCCTCCGATCTGGTTATCCTGCGCTCAAAACGACTGCGAACAGCTGGTGGATTGGTCATTAGTGATGTGACGACTCAGCTGGTACAGCAACTAACTTGCTCTTTAGTGATGCTGGGTGAACCTCAACGGACACTTACTGGCATTTCTTTCCCAGAGTCGTCCAGTACAAATGCTGCTGGTATTTCAAGTTAATTTTTAGTCATTTCATTGGTCAACCAATTTTGGATTGCGCCCCAAAAGAGAGGATCTCATTAATTTAGAGTAATTATGCGGCTTCTCGATCGTTAAATCAAGGCAGCGATCGCGGCAGGAGTTGGGTTATAGTTGGCCCCCTTCTTCCAGGGTTTCAATTACTGAAAAACAAATGTAAGAACCCGCCACTAACAGAAACGCTGAAACCAAGTAAGCAACGGCCAGCATCTGAAGTCCAGCTCCAAAGGAAATGTAGGTAGTCATGAATCGGCCTCCTTAGCCTTGTTCTTTATCTATTATTCCCTCATCGCTGCGATTTTTATCTACTGATTTCTAGTGATTTTTAATCTGCCAATAGGCGGAGACTACAGTTTAACATCACATTTTGGTATCAAGTCCGTACATTTTCCTCTCAATCAGAAGAGATTGGTGACTGGGTGCAGTGATATGTAGTTTCCTTTGGATAAGAGGATTTTGGATTGATAAATCTCCGCTGCCCCTCTGCCCCCCTGCCCCTCTCCCCCTCTGCCCTAGACTGAATAAGCTCTGGGGCACGGTTTCTGTAGCAGCGTGCCATCTGCATTTATACTAAAATCTTCCCCTGGGATAAAACCCTTGGCAATTAACCGTTTATAAGTATTTACTGACATTATTCTTCTGATTTCGTATGTAATATCAACAGGAAGGAGACTTTCTACAGCCCATAAAAATAACTCTCCGTCAAACCAGATCAAACGCTCAAGACTGACGATTAATAGACCAGCTACTTCCTCAAGCGTCATTTGGCTGCTGAGATTGGCGATTATATCTAAAGCAATCTGCCTATTACGGGTCATTATGCCCATAGTCACTTTGGCGATTTCTCGTTCTAAGTCTAATTGGTTCATCTTGGCCACCTCGGTTTGTTGCTGCCAGCGATCGATCGGCTCTTGCGAAACCGAAAGGCTGTTTTGCCAAGTATACCCAAAGGTGGATATTAATATATCTTTTGATGGATGCAAAATACGGATTTGTTGTGGGTCACAGCAATACCACTGCTTCTTTAGGCGTAACCTCTTGATTTCAAGCGGAATAAAAAATAAATGTTGTATAGTACAATAAAAACATAATTTTGTCAAATAAGAGTAAGAGCGTCAGGTTTGAACTTACCAATCTTTTAGGCTTGACAAAATTGTTACAGCGGTTTTCAGTTGTATGAAGTACACAAGAGAAACCCGGTTTCTTAAAGAAACCGGGTTTCGCGTACCTACGCACCTGACAAGGGCTGTAATCGGGCTGCAAGCCCATTCGCTTTTAGCGGTGGGAGTGTCAATCCGTATTAGAATAGACCAAACAGTTGCTGGATTAGTTGGGGAGGCAACAACAATGAAAGCTTTACCTGTGTTCGATCGCGTTCTTAAAGATTTACAAGACCATGAAAACTCAACGCGCATTAAAAAGCTGATCTTTGGTGCGTGTCAGAATACTTGGGAAAATGACATCAATAAGTTGCAAACTTTTAGTTTCCAAGATTTGTTGCGACAGTTAATGGAATCAAACCCAACTATAGAGCAATTGAAACTAACTTTAAATAAAGTTGTACAAACTCTTAATAAACCAGGAGAATATGGTTTGATAGCCAATGTAATTATTAGTAACGTCAGTAAGCTATACCCAGATGTTCGAGAATCAACACAAGTAGTATCCAGCGGTTCTGCATCGACTCCAACGCCTGTAAAATTAACTACCGAACAGCTACCGATTCCTCAACAAAAATCCCAGGCAAATCCATTAAATCCACCTTACGATCCATTTGCCCTGCGGATGGAAATTATCAAGTATACAAACCCGTTGAGAGCGAAGGTACTTATATTTTCTACGCTTTATCAACAGACGAGTTTCAGCGAACAAGATTTAATCACACTTAGGGCACACGAATTTGACGATTTACTCCGAAAACTGTATATGTACTGCGATACAGTTATCGAACTTGATGCTAGGCTAAGTAGCACTGCTAGATGTCTGTTTGAGCAAGAGGAAAATTCTCAAGCTGCTAGTGCAATTATCCAGGCAATGAAACCGTATTATGCCAATCGCCAACCGGGAATGTATAAACGTCAGACATCTGATGGAAATTCGGCAGAACCAACAGAAATGATGATCGAAAGCGATCGCGCGATCGTCGCAAAAAATCACAATAATTTAAGCGATGGAGATGATAGTACGCACCAAGTACACGGTTTAAAATAGAAAATTAGGATAATTAATCGGTAAACTATATGGATGCTAATGAACTTAAAAAGCGATACGCCGCCGGAGAAACAAATTTTAGCGGTGTAAACTTAACTGGAGTACATCTACTTGGTGCAGATTTAATTGGTATATCTCTACCTAAAGCAGATCTGCATGGTGCAACCCTAATTTTTGCATATTTAAATCGGGCAAACCTGATTAAAGCAAATTTAGTTGGTACAAAGTTGTGCGGTGCTAACTTAAACCAGGCTAACCTGAATTCTGCCAATTTACACAATGCAGACTTGCACGGTGCGACTTTACAAAATGCAGATTTGCGCGGTACAGATCTGACCTTAGCATATCTGCTAGATGCTAATTTAATTAGTGCGGATTTGCGGGGTGCAAATCTGAGTGGTGCTAACCTAACTGGTGCTTGCTTGCGAGGTGCAAATCTGCGTGAAGAAGCGAGAGTTTACACTGCGAGTATGCGGGGTGCCATCCTGCGTAAAGCTGACTTGCGGGGTGCCAATCTCACTGGTGTAGATTTGGCTAAAGTTAACTTGAGTGGTGCTAATTTGAGCGAGACAACTTTACGGGAGGCAGATTTAAGCGGTGCTGATTTGTCCTATGCCAATCTTAGCGGTGCTTTCCTGAGTGATGCAAATCTGTGTGAAGTAAATTTGCGCGGTGCTAATATGACTAATGTCAAATTGGAACGGGCAAAATTAATTGAAGCGGAGATGACAGGTGTAAATTTGCGCGGTTCGTTGTTAGCTGATGCTAAGTTGAATAAGGCGCAAATGAGTCGGGCGAATCTTAGTGGCTCAAGGTTGGTTAGAGCTGATTTAAGTCGGGCAAATTTGACTGAAGCTAACTTGAGTGATTCGGATTTGATTGAGGCATACTTAGCTAGAACAAATTTTAGTAATGCAAATTTGAGTAATGCAAATTTTACTAGGGCTGAATTGAGTAGTGCATATATGGCTGGCGCAAATTTGAGCGGTGCAACGATGCCTGATGGAACTATTTCTAATTAGGAATGGGGCGAGATACGTATTAGCGTTAAACTTTAACTAGCTGGAGAGCGATCGAAATGGCTGACTCAGAACTGGACTTAGCGTCCCTGGTTGCGAGAATTGAAGAGTTGGAACAGCAGCAAGGCGTTATAAAGCAAGATTTGTCAAAGCTTAAACGTGAGTTAGATAATTTGACAGAACAATTTAATAAGCGACCTGAATTAAAGCCGGTGGAAAGTTTGCGGCGGGAGATTTCGGAGTTGCAACAGGGGAGATCCACCATTGACGCGCCCCATGTTACCCAAAGTAGCGAGGCGGTTGAGCCTGAGCGTGTTGACGAAATCGACAGGATAAATCGGGCGCTAGAAGATATCGATCGAAAACTGCGGGAAAAACAGTCAAAAAAGCCACCGCTCCTTGAATCTAGCTCATTGGTGACACCCCCTGTTGTTAGTTCTACCGAGGTTGTGAATGCTGAATCTACAAGTGAAGAGGTTGTTGTCAGTATTGTCAATACTGATGATGTCGAACTTGTTCAAGATGAGAATACTGTTGATTCTGCCGAAGAAAGTCAGGAATCGGCTATCAGCGCTGAGGAATTTTTGAAGCGGTATAAAGAGGGAGAAAAATATTTCACAGATATTAATCTAGCTGGAGCAAACCTGAGTGGACAATCCCTGATTAGTGTCAACCTAAATGGGGCAAACCTGCAACGGGCAAATATGAGCGGGACAGACCTGAGCCAAGCAGAGTTAATAGAAGTCAACTTAAGTGGTGCCAACTTAACCAAGGCAAAATTGACGAATACAAAACTCCTTGATGCCAATCTGAGTGAAGCAACCTTGAGGGAGGCAAGCCTGAATTATGCCAACTTAACTGGGGCTAACCTAAGTGGAGCAATCCTAAGTGGGGCACAATTAAACAGCGCTAACTTAACTACGGCAAATCTAGGTGGAGCAAACCTAACTCAGGCACAATTAAACAACGCTAACTTAGCTGCGGCCAACCTAAATGGAGCAAACTTAAGCAGTGCTAGCATACAGGGCTCTAACCTGACTGGCGCAGATTTGCGTAAAGCGAAGCTAACCCAAGCAAACCTATCACGAGCAAATCTAACCGGCGCTAACCTGACAGGGGTAAGTTTGATTGGTGTGAATTTTTACCAAGCAAGCCTGAGTGGACAAAACTTGAGCGGTCTTAATCTCTGCGGGGCTATCCTTTCGAGCAGCAACTTGAGTGGAGCAGACCTAACTTCAGCAGATTTTCGTGGGGCAAACTTGGAGGGAGCAAACTTAGAAAAAGCTAACTTAAAAGAAGCAAAACTGACTGGAGCAAACCTGCAAAATGCAAAGTTCACTGGTGTAATAATGCCTGATGGCAAAACTTACGAGGAAATCCTTCAGGAGATACACCTGCAGCGCACCACCCAAAAAGAGTTGTAACGATTTTTGGGGAAAAAGGCGAGCTTCAAAAATAGCAGCAAAAATCTGATAATGTAAGACGCATGGAACTGCATCACCTCAGCATAATAGAGCAAATACCCCGATCGGATTGGGAGAAAACTCCAGCCAGCGTCAAAAAAATGGTGGAGGTAATGGCGCAGCGCATAATTATATTGTTGCGCTTCAGCGATCTTAAAGAGCGCTAAAGCGCAACAACGTACCAAATTTATTATGGCAAAAACACCCTGGGCGGTGGTGGTGTTTCATCCAGACGCAGAGGCACAAAATACCTGCTGAAAACGGTGCTGTTGGGTTTCCAACCGGGATGCCAATAGACATCCTGAATCACTGCTTTAGCATCATCATTATCTTCAGGCCATTGGAAACTAACTAAAGCGATATTGCTGTAACCTACAACTTCCTCACCTTCTTGAACCCACCGATTGCGCCACAGTAAGGAAACAATTTTTTCCCAAGTACTATGACGATCGTCTTCTGAAAACTCTTGTGGTTTTTTCCAAACAATTTCCTTTGCTTTCTGTCTTTTTATCCATTCCGTGCGATACTGCCAATCAGGTAGAGAGTTAGTATCTTTAACAAAGATTTCCCAAGCTATCTTATCGTTACCACGGGCGTAGTTAATTTGCCGTACAGTTGGCTTTTTAGGTGAAACTTCCACATCCAGCATCTTCACCGTATCATATATAACTTGCATCTCAATTAGTTGGGGTGGATTGTTCCATCCTGCCCAATCTTGTGGTTTTTCCAGTGCAATGGATTTAGCTTTTGTGTGGATAAAATGCGTTGCCATCTCGGCATTTTTGAAGGCGCTTGAAGTTAGCTGTGCCAGTACGTGCGCTGAGGCAGGCGAATTGCGATCGGCTTCTGATTCGCCAAAATGATAATTAGACCAATAGCTGAGGCGAACAGCGCATCCGTAGTGGATATCGCCGGAAAGTACCACTATGCGATCGCGCTGTTTAAACAGTTCCGCCAGCAGCATAGAAAACCCAACCTCGTGAAAATTCCACGAGTCACCCGCATCGCTACCGAAAACATTACCTCGCTCTAAATCCCAACGTTGAATTGTATCAATAATCGATAAACTCACCAAATTTGTCGGCACAACCACCAGCGTTATTTCGATATGAGAATTGGTCGTTTCTTTCAGCGGTTGCTGAAGCTGTTTTTCAAAAGCTGTGTGACTTAGTAACATTGGCGGTTCAGTTGTTTTTTCTTTTGGATAACCCCGCCAAGTTCGCGTATCTAGCACAATCACTTCGTGCTTAAAGCTTTTGACAGTATAGTGCCAGTCTAAAGCTTTGGTTTCATCGGGATAATCTCGATTTAAAATAAGACTATCTTCGTCTTCTTGTAGCTTAGGTAAATTCGTTTCATAATCTAACTGAGGAATTCCCAAGTATTTGGAAATATTAGACCAGGCAAAATCATCATTTCCTCCAGAAATTGACCATTTTTTAGCATCCTCTAATAACTTTTCTCCTGACTGCCCATTTTGGAACTGTTCCGGCGTATTTCCCCAAGCTTGAAACACAGCATATGCCAGCAGCGCATTTTGCACGGTACGTTTGCCAAGCGGCTTGCTGAATACGCGGTTACACCATTCTCGATTTAGATAGCAGTCATCGCTGACATCATGATCGTCGCAAATCATATAACTTGGGATATTAGCAAGCAATCGCCTAATTTTAGACAAATCTCGACGGAATCCTTCAAGAACCAACGCTTCTTTATACCACAACTTCGCCGACTGAGAATCTTTTTGAACAGCTTGGTTTTCGGGTAAGCGATTCGGCCAAAGTATAGGCGACCACACAAACAAATACATTGCCAAATATTCGCCTAAACCAAACAAGTGACTTTTAGCCTTCTCCGGTTTATTGACAAGCATTGCTGTAAAACCGCCGCAATCTCTAGCAAGTTCGCTGCGTTGACCTGGCTTCAACTCACTGGGATTCATGTATTGATAACCCAGAGTTGGATGTCTCTTAATCGGCAGCTTTTCTTGCCAACCCAGCAGCGTGTCGCCTGCATCTATCAGCATCCACAGTAGCGGGTCTGCAACATCGTCACCGTAGATTTGATCTCCTGTAAAAAATAGTTGCTGCGGTCTAGAGTTTGGCTGATTCGCATATTGTAAAATTAGGTCATCTAATATTGTGAGCGCATCCAGTCCGCCGCCGTGTGGTTTGCGACAAGAACCATGTACAATTCGCAGATGATTTAAGTCATCTGGCGGCATCGCAAAAGTAGGCAGTTGATGCTCGAAATAGCTAATTGTGACGTTAGGAAAAGAGCCTTCTGAACGCAGGGCTTTTAGAAGATTGCAGTTGCCAAAATCCATGTCGTAAGCATAGATTTGCCCTGGTTCCAGTCGCAATCCTGAGTTTGAGGTATTTGCCTTGGCTGTCACGGCGACGACATGAAGATATTTGCCCAGCTGGACTGTGGCGCGGGAACCGATTAATATAAGCCGATCGATGATGGTTTCACCATTGTCTGTGGAGTAAATCCTGAGCGTGACTTCCCCCGGTTCTTTCAAAGCTACCCAAACGGTCACAGCATCCGGTTCTGTTCGCCGCAAGATTGGGCCAGCTAGAATCAGGGGTAAGCGATCGATGCGATCGCATAAGGGCGTCCATGACATTTAATCTATCTCCCAGCTTCACCACCAAGCAGCCTCATTTTTAAGCTGACTCTAATATATTGACCTATAGATAGCTGATTGTGTAGGTTTTTTCAGCTAGCTTCGTGCTTGCGAGAGGGAGAGGGTTTTAAAACAGATTCTTCGTTGCTCAAAGCTCACACTCTATTTTTCAGCCCTAAGACGCATGAATTTTTATTTTGGAGATAACAATCTGGAATTAGTTTATAATATACGCGGTAAATTTGAAACTGCTAATGAAAAGTTTGCTAATTGTTTATTCCTATTAGCCATTAGCAACTCAACCAACGGTTTATGCCAGTGCGAAGTGTAGTAAGGAAAATCTATTTATGCCATATCAACAAATTGAAGAGTTACCAGACTCGGTAAAAAATCACTTACCCAAACACGCCCAAGAAATTTTTCTAGCGGCCTTTAATAATGGTACTGAAGAGTACGACGAGGAAGAAACTGCTTTTAAAGTTGCCTGGGGTGCCGTAAAGTACAAATATGAAAAAGGCGAGGATGGGAACTGGCACAAGAAACCGCAGTAATCGGGTATACTGAAAAAAAACAGTCCTATAGCTAGTTGCCAAATGACATCAGAGTTCAACTTCTTCCAACATTGGTATCCGCTTTCACCTATCGAAGACCTCGACCCAAATCTACCAACGGCAGTAACTGTTTTAGGACTGCCTTTGGTAATCTGGAAGCCCAAGTCATCCGAGACATACCGTGTATTTTTAGATCGATGTCCCCATCGCTTAGCGCCTTTGAGTGAGGGGCGTGTGGATGAAAAAACGGGTAATTTAATGTGCAGCTATCACGGTTGGGAATTTGATGCCGAAGGAATTTGTACTCGTATTCCCCAAGCAGAAAATCCCGAATTGGTTATTGAAAAGCAAAAATATCTCTGTGCAACGGCGCTACCAACTCGTCAGGAGCAAGATTTACTTTGGGTATGGCCAGATGTTAATTCAACCGCACTAGCTAGTACCGTTCCGTTACCATTATCCCCTCAAGTAGATACAAGTAAAGGGTTTGTTTGGTCTTCGTTTGTGCGAGATTTGGAGTATGATTGGCAAACGTTAGTTGAGAATGTAGCTGACCCCAGTCATGTCGCTTTTGCTCATCACGGAATTCAGGGAAATCGAGAAAAAGCTACACCAATTCCTATTAAAATTGAGGAATCAAATCCTGATTTAATTAAAGCAACAACACCTTTAGGTTCAATTACATTTGAACCGCCTTGTCGCTTGGAATATGCAATTAAATTTGGTGAAACAAAGCAGGTTGGGCTAGTTACTTATTGTATACCTATATCTCCCGGTAAATCCAGAATAGTTGGACAGTTTCCGCGTAATTTTGCCAAAAGGGTTCTTCAGTTAACTCCCCGTTGGTGGGATCATATTAACAACCGGAATGCGGTATTAGATGGAGATATGATTTTACTTCAACAGCAAGAGTACTTTCTCCAACAAAAGCAACAAAAAGAAAATTGGCAAACTGCATATAAATTACCGACAAGTGCTGACCGTTTGGTAATCGAGTTTCGCAAGTGGTTCGATAAGTATTGCGATGGAAAGTTACCTTGGGAAGAAGTGGGAATCACTGTTAAAGAAAAACAGGAAATCTCCAACAATCGTCAGTTTGTGCTAGACAGATATAGACAGCATACTCAGCATTGCGATAGCTGTCGAACAGCGGTTTTAAAGATAAAGCGGATCAAAATAGCGCTGTTAGGATATGTGGCTATTACTGTTCCCGTTGTGGCTGTTTTCCCAGATGCAGTTAGACTGAAGTTTGGTCTGCCTTTGATAGTGGTAGCTTTGTTGAGTTTAGGGGTTTATAGTTGGCTGAAATTTTGGTTGGAACCGAAGTTTTATTTTGTGGATTACGTACACGCAAAAAGGTAGTGGTGGTTAATCAAGTTGTATAATTTATGACATGGAATAAGCGATCGCATCTCTCAATTTTTCCAATTACATAAGGAGGTTTACTATGGTATCTACTCCTGAATCTAAATACATGAGTTCCCAAGAATATCTAGATTGGGAAGAACAACAACCTATTAAATACGAATATATCAACGGCGAAGTGTTTGCCATGACTGGGGGAACGCTTCCCCATAATTCGATCGCCCTTAATTTAGCTTCAGATCTAAAATCTCACGTCAGGGGTAAAGGGTGTAAAGTATTTATGGCAGATGCCAAACTGGGTGTATCTGAAAAAGGCCCATTTCACTATCCTGATGTCACAGTAACTTGTGACGAACGAGACAAAAACGCCCGCAAAGTTATTTATCATCCCTGTCTAATTGTCGAGGTTCTTTCTCCTAGTACGGAAAGTTTCGATTCTCCTACGGAGACGCTACGCGAACGTGGTAAGAAATTCCAACAATATCGTCGCATTTCCACTCTCAGAGAATATGTTTTAATCAGTGCAGAACAGATAAATGTTGAAGTTTTTAGATTAAACGATCGAGGAATTTGGGAACTTTATACTTATATGGAACGAGAGGAAGTTTATTTAAGTAGTGTTGATTTTCGGTGTGCGCTCGAACTTTTGTATGAGGATGTCGTGCTAGAATCTGACGAAGAAGAAACAGTAGGTATGTAGTTAGGTACGTTGTTGCGCTTTAGCGCTATGGGGTTTTTGGTTGTACTAGCGATCGCTCTTTTCAAGAACATCATTTTTATGGGAAAATCTGGGTATTCGTGCTACGAATATCCCTACTGATTGAGATAGGGGGCAAAATTGGGTAAAATATCTGTAAATCCCTAGATATTTACTAAAATGGCTGACCAAGAATTTGATGTGGCGTCTTTGGTTTCCCGAATTGAACAACTGGAAGAACAACAAAAGGTTGTCAAGCAATATGTTCAAAAACTGAAACGCCAGCTAGATGATTTGACAGAACAGTTTAATAATCGCCCTGAATTGCAGCAGTTAGAAGGTTTGCGGCGGAAGATTTTGGAGTTGCAACAGCAACGGGATGGGGGTGTTGGTGCAAGCGGCGACTCCCATATTACTCAATCTTCTAAGTCATCGGTAACTAAGGCGGCGGTTGATACTAAGGATGAATTGGAAAAAATTAATTGGGAACTGGAAAAAATTGACCGTAAACTGCGGGAAGAACATCTAAAGCAGTCACCGCCTTCACAGGCTAACTTATCTGTGACAACTTCGACTCGTACTGAGGCTGTGGATATTCAGCCTACAAGTCAACAGGCTGTTGTCAGTTCTGTAAATACCGATGATATCGCACCTGTTCAAGATGAGAATATTGGTGATTCTACTGAGGAAAATCAGGAACCTGTTGTTAGTGCTGAGGACTTTTTGAAGCGATATGAGGAGGGAGAAAGGGATTTTACTGGGATTAATTTAGCTGGAGTTGATTTGAGTGGGAAATCTTTGAAGAACGTTAACTTAAATGGGGCAAACTTGCAACGAGTAAATTTGAGTAGCACAGACCTAACTAATGCTTATTTGATTGAAGTTAACTTTAGTGGTGCTAATCTTAGCAAAGCAAATTTGCACAGTGCAAATTTATTTGATGCGAATCTAAGTGAAGCAATCTTGAGGGAGACACAGTTGTATTATGCTAACTTAACTGGGGCTAACTTATGTGGAGCAACCTTAAGCGGCGCTAAGTTAGATTTGGCTTATCTAAGAACGGCAAATTTAAGTGCCGCAAACCTAACGGAGGCAACTTTATACGGCGCTAATCTAACAACAGCAAACTTAAATAGCGCAAATTTAAGCAATGCTAACCTAAACAGTGCTAACTTAACTGGAGCAGATTTGAGTAAAGCAAAACTCACCCAAGCAGACTTAAGTTCAGCAAACCTAAGCGGCGCTAACTTAACTGGAGTAAGTTTAATTGGGGCTAGATTTGATGCTGCAAACCTAAGCGGCGCTAACTTAACTGGAGTAAGTCGAATTGGGGTTAACTTTCAGCAAGCAAATTTAAGCGGACAAAATTTGAGTGGTCTTAATCTGTGCGGCGCTAATCTTTCCTACAGCAACTTGAGTGGGGCAGATTTAACTTCAACAGATTTTCGTGGGGCAAACTTGAGTGGTACAAACCTAGAAAAAGCTAACTTAAAAGATGCAAAACTGACTGGCGCAAACTTAGAAAATGCAAAGCTGACTGGCGCTATTATGCCTGATGGCACAACTCAGGAGTAGATTTTACCTTTGAGAAGTTATCTGGAGAGTAAGAAACGCGGTTTCTTGAAGAAACCGCGTTTCTGAGGTATGTTTCTGAGCCAACTGCTAGATAGCGCCGAAAATCGTTACGTATTTTTAAAATTTCCTGCTGTTCAAACTCGATCGAAGGTTCCTCCAAGGATAATAACTCGGTGAAAAAACGTCCGGTTTGCTCTTCCAGTTTCAAAAGACAATGAAGGTCGTTTAAAGATAATTGTCTTACTTCTTTATTTAGTGTCATAGGTCTTCGGATGTTAACTGTCGTCTGCTATTATTATTCCATACAGGCAGCCGTCGGAGCGCTATTAATCTTAACGAAACTAAAAACTCTTTTGGTCAATTTTGCGTCAAGATATTGATTTGCTGAAGTAAAACAAACTGCACTCACAATAATGTCTGAATCAACCATAGAATCAGTCCTGCAAGAAAAACGTCTATTCCATCCCTCTGCTGAATTCTCGCAAAAGGCTCATATCAAGAGTTTAGAGGATTATCAGCAACTATACGATCGCGCTAAAGCCGATCCGCAGAAGTTTTGGGCCGAATTGGCAGAACAAGAGTTAGAGTGGTTCCAGAAGTGGGATACTGTGTTAGATTGGCAACCACCTTTTGCTAAGTGGTTCGTCAACGGCAAAATCAATATTTCCTACAACTGTCTGGATAGACACCTCACCACTTGGCGCAAAAATAAGGCGGCTTTAATCTGGGAAGGGGAACCTGGGGACACCCGCACTCTCACTTACGCACAGCTGCACCGGGAAGTTTGTCAGTTTGCCAATGTGCTAAAACAGCTAGGTGTACAAAAAGGCGATCGCGTCGGTATCTATATGCCGATGATACCGGAAGCGGCGATCGCAATGTTAGCCTGTGCCAGAATTGGCGCACCTCACAAGGTTGTGTTTGGGGGTTTCAGCGCCGAGGCGTTGCGCGATCGTCTCATCGACGGACAAGCTAAGCTGGTAGTCACCGCTGATGGGGGTTGGCGCAAAGATGCGATCGTTCCTCTCAAAGAACAAGTAGACAAAGCTTTGGCAAATGGCGCTGTACCAACTGTCACAGATGTCGTCGTTGTCAAGCGTACTGGTCAAGAAATACACATGGAATCGGGGCGCGATCGCTGGTGGCACGACTTGCAAAAAGGTGTCTCCGCCGATTGTCCAGCCGAACCGATGGACAGCGAAGACTTGCTGTTCATCCTCTACACCAGCGGCAGCACCGGCAAACCGAAAGGCGTCGTACACACCACAGGTGGTTACAATCTATACACCCACATCACCACCAAGTGGATTTTCGACCTTAAAGATACCGATGTATATTGGTGTACCGCCGATATCGGTTGGATTACGGGACACAGCTACGTACTTTATGGCCCCTTGTCCAACGGTGCCACCAGTCTGATCTATGAAGGTGCGCCGCGTGCGTCGAATCCCGGTTGTTTTTGGGATGTGATTGAAAAGCACGGCGTCACTGTTTTTTATACCGCGCCTACCGCGATTCGCGCATTCATCAAAGCGGGCGAACAGTTGCCTAACGCCAGAAATTTGTCTTCTCTGCGCTTGCTGGGAACCGTAGGCGAACCGATTAACCCGGAAGCTTGGATGTGGTATCACCGGGTGATTGGTGGGGAACGCTGTCCGATCGTGGATACCTGGTGGCAAACGGAAACTGGCGGGATTATGATTACGCCGCTACCTGGTGCGATCGCGACTAAACCCGGTTCTGCTACCCGTCCCTTCCCCGGAATTATCGCCGATGTTGTCGATTTGGATGGCAACCCGGTTGGGGATAACGAAGGTGGCTATCTATCGGTGAAATATCCTTGGCCGGGGATGATGCGGACATTGTACGGCGATCCCGATCGCTTCCGTCGCACTTATTGGGAACATATTCCGCCCAAAGATGGGCAGTATTTTTACTTTGCCGGGGATGGTGCTAGAAGGGATGAAGATGGCTATTTTTGGGTGATGGGGCGCGTAGATGATGTAATTAATGTTGCCGGACACCGCCTCGGTACGATGGAAGTAGAATCGGCATTGGTGTCTCACCCTGCCGTTGCTGAAGCGGCTGTTGTGGGTAAACCGGATGAACTGAAAGGGGAAGATATTGTTGCTTTTGTTACTTTGGAAAGCACTTATGAAGCAAGTGACGAACTGAACAAAGAACTGAAGCAGCACGTTGTCCGTGAAATTGGTGCGATCGCACGTCCTGGAGAAATTCGCTTTACCGATGCTTTACCGAAAACGCGATCGGGCAAAATCATGCGGCGATTGTTGCGAAATCTGGCTTCCGGTCAAGAAATTTCTGGCGATACTTCTACCTTAGAAGATCGGGGAGTTTTGGATAAGTTGCGAGAAGGAACTTAAGGAAAATTAACCGCAGATGAACGCAGATAAACGCAGATAATTATCTGCGTTTATCTGTGGTTTTATAAACTTTCCGGTTGAATACCTTGGTCGCGTAATTGCGATCGCAACCTTTCCAACTCTTGTTCTGCTCGATCGGCCCGTTGGCGTTCCTGTTCGGCCCGTTGGCGTTCCTGTTCGGCTTGTTGTTGCATTTCTTCCTCTGGAAACAGCACCAAATCACCCCCATCTGTAAAAAATCGCAGTTTGTTCTGGTAAATTCCCAAATACAACTCTAGCTGTTGACTCCACAGCCACCCCCTGTCATTTGGTACAATTTCCTGATATTGACCTTCTACCAAATGAAAACCCTTGAATTCCAGATCTGCTGGGTCAAACCAAAAATAATCCAGGGTACGAAATATATCCTGGTAAATTTGTTTTTTCAGACCTTTGTCAACAGATGCCGTTGAGTCAGATAAAAGCTCTACAATTACATGGGGATATTTACCATCCTCTTGCCAGACAACCCAACTCTTGCGGTCTTTTTTTTCGGTTCCCAAAACTACAAAAAAATCCGGACCACGAAAATATTCTGACTTACGCTGATTAGGACTGTAATAAACCGTCAGGTTGCCAGTAACGTAGAAGTCTTGACGTTCTCGCCACCACCATTTCAGCAAACGGATCAGCAGTTCGATTTGTTCGCGATGCAGGTCACTTTCCAAAGGCGGTTCCTCACTCCATAGGTCGCCAGGGGGAAACTGGATATCCTCTGCAATGTCTTGCAAAATCGGCTCTGAAGTAATGCCTTGAGACATATCAGCTACCCTTGTAGATATTAATCGATTTTAGCCTAAGTTTGGGCTCGTATTGGATAATCTCCTCGTGCGTCCTGGAGAAATTCGCTTTACCGATGCTTTACCGAAAACGCGATCGGGCAAAATTATGCGGCGGTTGTTGCGAAATCTCGCTTCCGGTCAATAAGTTTCTGGCGATACTTCTACTTTAGAAGATCGGGGAGTTTTGGATAAATTGCGGGAAGGAGCTTGATTGAACAATTACTGGCTTCCTGCGAAAAGATAGGGGCAATCTTAACTTTATGAAACTTTGTGGGGTGGGCATCTTGCCCACCCCATACTGTGTCTGCTTGTTTCAATTTATCAGCTAACGCTTAGGAGAAGAGCGTAATTGTTGGTAATTATTAACTACTTTTTGGATAAATTCACCGCGTCCAGGTAAACTGTTAATGATTTTGGGGTCGGATGTACCATACCAAAATACGGCAGCAGCACGCCTAACAGCCTGTAATTCATTATTTTGGCTTTGGTAATATTCTTCATTCAGAAATACGCGCACTCCACACTCCACTATTGACCTTGCTAAGGCAGGATTGGCAGCGAATTGCTCTGGTAAAACAACCTTTCTAGTGCAAAGTCTAGACAAGTTAGCAATGGGTTTCGGTAAAAGTTGCCAATCACTATATACAGGAAAGTTTTGCTGTTTCATGTTCACTATAGTTAGCCGTAATGCTTCCGCTAGCGCTTTTACCCATGAATCAGAAATCTGGATTGTTCTATTAGAATACCACCTCGAATATCTTTCTAATTCTCTGACTACATTGGCTCGATTAGCTCCTCGATTAGGATCTATAGATATTATGCGATCCCAAGTAGCGATCGCTTCTTCGTATCTGCCCAACGCTTGTAAAGCAAAAGCTTTGTTGGCTAAAATATCTATTAAA
Organism: Argonema galeatum A003/A1; assembly: GCF_023333595.1. GTDB lineage: Bacteria > Cyanobacteriota > Cyanobacteriia > Cyanobacteriales > Aerosakkonemataceae > Argonema > Argonema galeatum. The sequence goes on along the minus strand of NZ_JAIQZM010000005.1, from coordinate 180,279 downwards.
TTAGGGCTATTCTTCGGAGAGTTAGCTAATGCGCGATCGCAAGCTAGTAAAGCTTCTTGTGCTGCTGCTTGCTGTTCGGGTATAGCCATTTCTGGGCTATTGATTGGTGCTTTACACTGCCTTACTAAACTATAGCGATCGCTTTGTTGTGCTAGCAAGGTTTGAGAAGTTTGCAATTGATTGGAAATAAAAACAACTGCAATAGTTAAACCAACACATACCATAGATTTTTTCATTACTAAACCTTTCTCAAAAGGAAATTTTACAAGTTGTTCCAGTGCGAGATCCCGCCCCAGCAATTAGTATGCTAGTATCTGCGAAAACTCTACGCATCTTTTTGCTTTTCCTGCCAGATTTACTCTCGTTCTGCTTCTACCCCAGCCACCAAATCGGTCAAGCTTACACCTTCATCTTCCATGATGGCGATAATTTTGTCTGCCAGTTGAGGAACTTGGGGCTGTCTGGGGGTAAGCAAAACCAGATCGCCTACTTGGAGCATCGTCAGCATATCTCCCTCTGTCAAGTTGAGGTTATCCTGTACAACCTGCGGAACGGTAATCTGTCCTTGTTCCTGTAGGCGAATGGGGAATATTCTCATCTCAATGTTAGTGTTTTGTAACGAGTATGTCACAAGTTTAACTTTTCGCTCTATCATATTTTATTAATCTTATCCAAGATTATTGGAAATTTCAACAGCGATCGCTTTCCCATTACCAAACCTCTTTTTTATCTCCCGATCTTTTAAAATAAAGATAAAATATCAATGACAGCCTTTATAGATTTCAATCCCTCCCTAACATCCGTGGGTTCAATCCCAAATCTAAAATCGAATGACACGATTTATTCACGACCAATTTGCCAAAGATTATTTAGAAGAACTCTTAGCACCTTTTGGGGAAGTGAAAGCGCCTCGAAGGGTAGCAGCAGAAGTGAGGGAAATAGACGTTTGGTTTGACCCCACAACCAATACAGAGGTATTAGGATTACTCGGTCAGTTAGCTGCAAAGCCTGCCGTTTTTGAACCGTTCCGCAATGCAGCTACTCCCACCGATATCTGTAATTGCCTATTAAAACTTCTCACCCTGCGAGGAGAGTCGCAACGAGAAGCAAATCGCAAAAAAGAGCGTCTTTCGGAGGAAACATTACCTCGTTTGTGGATTCTTTCCCCAACCGCCTCGGAATCCATCCTCAACGGATTTAGAGCTATAATCGATCTAGAAAACTGGGGAGAAGGAATTTATTTTCTAGGGGATTATTTGCGTACAGCAATTGTGGTAATTCATCAGTTACCAAAAACAGAAGCAACCCTTTGGCTGAGGCTTTTAGGCAGAGGGAAAGTGCAAGAGGACGCAATTGATGAACTAAGAACAAACTCTCCCTCCCATCCGTTACAGTCAAATGCTCTCAAGTTACTGACCAATTTCCAAGCTAATTTGCAAACAACAGAAGATTTAGACCAAGAGGAAAGGAGTTTAATTATGAAGTTATCGCCTTTGTACATTCAATGGGAACAAGAAGCTCTCAAAAAAGGAGAGGAACAAGGAATTCAACAAGGAATTCAACAAGAGAAGCGTCTGATGATTGAGAGTATGCTGGAGGTTAAATTTGGGGTAGTTGATGAAGAGTTATCGCCAATTGTGGAAGCATTGATCCAATTGTCAACCAAGGAAGTTACCCAATTGATTATGCAATCTGACCGTGAGGAGTTATTAGGTCGGTTTAAGGGAGAAAATTGAGTGAGTAAGGTGGGCATTGCCCACCCTACCAACTTATTTAATCACAGCAGAATGACCCTGGATATCTGTCATCGGTTCAAACCGACCGCCTAAGTATTTAGAGAGAAACTCCTCTGCTACGGCAAAGAAGTGCAGGCGATTTTCCGGTCGCGCAAAGCCGTGTCCTTCATCGGTATAAAGGGCGTATTCCACCGGCAATCCAGCTTTCTGCATAGCTTCAACAATTTGATCGCTTTCTGACTGTTTCACCCGTGGGTCGTTGGCACCTTGACCGATTAGCAAAGGTTTCTTGATGCGATCGATAAAAAATAAAGGCGATCGCGACTTCAAAAACTCCTCTTCCGTTTCCATATTTCCGATGCGATGGTACATCGACGCCTTCAGCGGTTCCCAATAAGGCGGGATAGTTTGCAACAGAGTAATCAAATTACTCGGCCCCACGATATCCACACCGCAAGCAAACACATCTGGCGTGAAAGTCAATCCCACCAAAGTTGCATAACCGCCGTAAGAACCGCCCATAATCGCAATCTTACTGCGGTCGGAAATGCCTTTTTCAACCAACCAATTAACGGCGTCAATCAAGTCATCGTGCATTTTGGCTGCCCATTCGCGATTGCCAGCATTCAAAAATGCTTTGCCGTAACCTGTGGAACCGCGAAAATTCACTTGCAGCACCGCATAACCGCGATTAGCCAACCATTGCGCCTCGGAATCATAACCCCAGTAATCCCGCGCCCAAGGGCCGCCGTGAACGAGTAGGACTGTGGGAACCCCCCCTCTGTCCCCCCCGTCCACAGGGGGGATGAAAGAGGAGCTGTCCCCCCCGTGGACGGGGGGGATGACAGGGGGGGTTCCTCCGTCCACAGGGGGGATGACAGGGGGGGTTCCTCCGTCCACAGGGGGGATGACAGGGGGGGTTGTCAAGTAGCCGTGGACAGTCAAGCCGTCCTGCGCCTCGTAGGAAACTGGCTGCATTGGCGCTAGGTGTAACCCTTCCAGTTTGGGTTGATTGCTGAACAGGAAAGTGCTGGTTTTGCGATCGCGGTTGTAAGCGTAGTAGTAAACCGGGCCATTGTCGGTAAGATAAGCCACCAGCCAGTTTTTGTCTGCCAAGTCGCGACTGGAAATGGCGAACTCTCCAGGACGCACTTTTGCGATCGCCTCAAAATCCTCAGCGATACTTTCATCTAAAACGTTCCACTCTTGCTTATCTTTGTAGAAAGAAACCGCCTGGATGACTCGCGTTATCGGCTGAATCATTACGCCGCCGACATCGTATTGGGGATCTTCGGCGATAACGCTTTCTTCACGAGTCGAGAGGTCTAGGGCCAAAAGACGCTGGGCATTAGCATCGTGATTGCCCTCAATATAAAGGGTTTTGCCATCAGCCGAGAAGCTGACTGGCCCGCCTTCCTCATCTGGCCCCCAGTGGCGCAGGGTTTCCCACTCTTTGTCAGTCGTTTCCCGGAATAAAAAGTCGGAACCGCCATCAGGCGTACTAGCTATAGCTGCACGCACTTGGAACTCGGCGTCAGCTGTCCAACTGACGATGTTACCTGGGTTGTCGGTATCGAACTCAACGGCACCATTTTTCAGGTTGACGCGGTAAACGTCAAACTTTTGGGGGTTGTTGAGGTTCATCCCCACAATCATCTCATCTGGGAATTTGGGGTCAAGTCCCATCGGCTGTGCTTTCACACCTTGGAATGGCGTTAAGTCGCGGACAAGATTTGAGTGAATATTGACCGCGAACAGGTGAAAGTTCTCGTCGCCGTCCGAGTCTTGCATATAAATCAGCCGATCGGCGTTATAAGTCCAGAAGAAAATGCGGATACCGCGCTTTTTGTCGGCGGTGATTACGCGATCGTCCTCAATTCCCACAGTTCGCAGCCACACCTGCAAGACATTCTTCTCGTCAGGGGCAATATACGCCAGGTACTTGCCATCCGGCGAAAGTCTGGGACTGGTGCGTTCGGGATTCCCAAAGAGAATTTCGCGGGGAATTAGCGGCGGTAGCTGGTTCGCCTCTAGGGAGACGGATGCAGTTTGCATGGTTTCCTTTTATGCTTACCTTCCTATTGTCACGTTGCTGGTGGATATAGCAACTCGTCTAATTAGGCGATCCAATTGGATGAAGAAGCGATCTGCTAAATTAAACTGTAACCATTCCCTATTTTTTAAGGTCAAGCTCGGCTTATGAAGATCGATAGCAGCGCGAACAAGGCATTAACTAAATCTCTGGCTGGAATAGTTCTTGGCGTTTTAGCTGGGTTGGGAGTGTCTATTTGTCTATTGCCACAATCTACTTTGGCGCAGATAGATGATGGTCAACCCTCCCTAAACGTGCGGCCAAATGCGCGGCCAAGGAATGTTCAGCCGCTTCCCGCCGCCGAACCAGGAGATTACGAAATCAAAGGAAATGACTTGCAACGATGCTCCTTGAATGCTACCAATAACAAGAAAAGTTGTACTCCTGTCGTTTCTGGGTACGAACAAATTGTCATCTACGGCACTCAGGTTTTTAGCCAAGGGAGTGTGGCAAGTGCGGAATCTATATTTCGACAATTGACTCGATCGCACCCTAAAGAGGCAACACCTCACTATAAATTAGGGGTAGCTCTTGACCGTCTAGGCAGAACAGATGAAGCTATCACCGAATACCGTCAAGCAATTCAAATTAATTCCAAACACGCACTAGCGCGTAACTCTTTGGGGGTAGCTTTGGCTAGACAAGGTCAGCTACCAGATGCAATTAGCGCGTGGCGCGAAGCTATTCAAATTAATGCGGAATATGCAGACGCTTTGACTAATTTGGGACTAGGTTTGTTGCAGCAAGGACAGGAAGCGGAAGCAGTAGAAAGCCTTAAAAAAGCAAAGGAATTATTTATGAAGCAAAGAGAATTTCAGAAAGCTAAACAAGTTGACGAACTCTTGCAGCGAATAGCTTCTCAAGCCACCTAGAATAGGGGTTTTTGTTTCTTCTAGAAACCCCGCTTTTTCAGTTTTTCGGCAAAGATTTGATAATACATTCTGCTGGCATTACAACTAAATTGTTTGACTTCAAAACCGTACATTGCTGTGCGACTTCTGCCAAAGCTGGATAAATTCCCTGCTGTAATCTAGTTATTGCTTCTTTTGCTGCTGGTTGATACTGCATCAACCAGGGATTTGTTTCTATATGCTGGGGTGTAAAAGCTGACTCTTCTATCATCCAAAAATCCACGCCATATTTTTGAATAAAGCTTTTCAGTTCTTCTCCATCTAGAGTGTACTGAGCATGAATAAGATCGATCGCACGCTGGCGTATTTGAGCGTAGTATTTGGTATGGTAAGGCAGAGAATATTCGGAACTTACTAGGATGGAACGCTTGCTAAAGGTTGGGAGAAGATTCGCTTCGCCTTCCAAAGACGCGATCGTAATATCTTTTGGTTGCTTTTGAAAAAATTGGTATAGTTCTGGCGATCGACCTATTTTGTAAGCAGTTGTAGGAAAGTTCTTCAAAAAGTTGGGGTGTAAGATCAGTGCTGCTGCGATCGCACCAGTCACCCACAGCTTCCAATTATATCCCCTTTCCTCGCTCCCCCCTCGCTCCCCCCTTGGTAAGGGCTCTCTCTCTTGAGCCCCCCTTGGTAAGGGGGGTTGGGGGGATCTTTCCGGTTTTGCCGTGAGGAAAGATTGCAGAAGTGCATCCAGTAACAGGGTGAGTGCTAGTCCACCTGCTAGAGCCAAAACAATTCGCAGGGTATGTTCAGTGTAGCGGCTAGGACAATAAAGTTTAAACAGCAGCGCATGAGCTGCCAAAAACATTACCAAAGATGCCAAGATAACTTCGCCCAAAATTTTGACGCGGCTTCTTTTAAACTGCTTAATTAAAGGAAAGCGCGACGGATATCGTAATAAAAAAGGCAATGAAAAACCCACCAAAATTGACTGCGGCTTTAGCCACGGTAGCAAACCGCTGTCTTTGCCATTTAGCCAAAAAATCAAAAAATTGCTGTGAAAAAACTTAGCTCTTCCTCCAGGTAAAAACTCCGGTAAAGTCCTAGCTACACTCCCTGTAATAGTTGGGCCATATTTAGCTGATGCCAGCACCGATGGTAACACTGAGAGCAAAGCCACTCCCAGTGCTAGAGCTAAGAACGCATAATATTTCCTATCTCCAGATAGATGAGGTAATCCCTTTTCCCAATTCCACAACCGCAGAAACAATAGCACGATCGAAATCAGCACCACCAAGGGATAAAATAAACCTTGCAGTGCAACAGTCACCAGACAAGGTAGCCACGAACGCCGCAACAAATAGTACAAAAATGCTGTAAAAAGCGGATATAAAAATGCTCTTGGTGTAGCCGAAACCAAGTCATCTTTCATCCAGAGACTTTGATTTAACAGCAGCGTAGAAATAAATCCAGCAACTGGCAGCGGTAATATCTGCATACAGACGCCAAAAGCGTAAACTGTTGTTATCAATCCCAATACCATTGGCAGAATTTTACTCAACAGCAAAGCAGGAATCCCTACTCCTGCCATTAGCTGATAAAGAGCGCTATATGCGGGAGGTGTAACTGATTGGTAATAATCAGCAATTAAATCGTTAGGCAGCAACTGCGGATCGGCAAACCGCTGCATTAAGAATACATATTGCCGCGCATCATCTTGCACGACGTACTCATTACCCAAACCTTTTTGAAGTCCTAGAATGCCATAAATTGTGGCAAAAATCAGGCTCAAACCCAACCAAAAAAGCACTTTATTTTTGGATGGTTTAGCAAGAGGATCGGTTAAAAATTGATGCAAACGTTTGATTAGCATGAAAAATAAGTTAATAGTTTTGTAATGTGGGGATTCTCTACTATAATACTGTGCTGCTTAGGTAGACTCAACCCCCTCTTAAGAGTCTATCCGAAAAGTAGGTACGTGGATATTTTTTACCACAGATGTAGATCTGGATTTATCGTGAGGTATTCAAGTAGAATCTGATTTATCGGATAGCCTTCGCGTTCTCATATCTGCGTTCATCTGCGTTCATCTGTCTACCCTACGGGAAGGCTGCGCCTACATCTGCGGTAAAAATTTAACCAACGATGACAACAGACAATTTCTGGATATCGGTCATGTACTACCGATGCAACCGGACAGAATATAAGTTATCGTTTGTTTTGATAATACATTCTGCCTTTAGCATCACCAAATTTTTCTCCTGAAAAACAGAACAGCGATCGACAAATTTTGATAATGCCGGAATAGTTCCTTGTTCTAACCTTAATATAGCTTCTTTTGCTGCTGGCTGATATAGCTCGATCCAACGCCTGTTAGCAGAATCCATCTGATTAAAATAATCAGGTGTAAACGCTGAACTATCCAATAGCCAAAAATCCACGCCATACTTTTGAATAAATTGCCGCACTTGGTTGATATCGGGATTGTATTGAGCGTTAATCAAATCCATTACTCTCTGGCGAATTTGAGCATAGTACTTTGTATGGAAAGGTAGGGAATACTCCCTTGCCACTAAAATTGGTCGTTGAGCAAAGGTTGGTAGGTTATTGGCTTCTAATGATAAGGATGCTACTAAACTATCTTTCGGTTGCTGTTGCAATAATTTATAAAGTTCAGGAACTTCACCTACTACATATCCCGGCCTTGGGAAGAATCTCAAGGAGTTAGGATAAAAGACTATTGCTAAAAAAATCAAAAAGCTAAAGATTAAAGGCCAAAGAAATATTTTTTTCTTGATAGTGCTGTTTACCCCCCTCAATCCCCCCGCAACGGGGGGACGATAAAATCGGAAGGCGGCATCCATTAACAAAATTAATAGGATTGCGGAAGCGATCGCAAATACAATCCGCAAGCTATGCTGTGTGTATCGGCTAGGGCCATAAAGCTTAAACATTAGGAGATGTGCGGCGAAAAACATCCCGAAGGATGCGATCGCAGTTTCTACTAAAACTTTAATCTTGCTTGTCACCTGACTCGTTAAAGGGAAGCGAGACGGAAATGCCAGTAAAACTGGTAATAAGATGCCAATAAAAATTTGTGCGGGGCCAACATAAGGAAAAATGCCAGTTTCGGGCCCAGCAAACCAATATCGCAACGGATTGTTATCGTAAAAAAAGCTAACTCTGGCCCCTGCCATGAAATCTGGTATCAACTTGGCTTGACTAATTGTAATCAGGGGGCCAAATTTAGAAGATGCCAGCGCATAAGGAAGTAGGGATAAAAAGGCTACTCCTAATCCTGTGACGCTGAAAAGATAATCTTTGCGATCGCGCGATAATGTCAGCCGTCCTTGTGACCAATTCAGCAACCTCAGCAGCAAGACACCGCCAGAAATGAACGCCATCGGCGCAAAAAATAACCCCTGTAATGCGATCGATACCAACGTAGGTATCCACGAACCACGCAACAAATAATACAAAAACGCGGCAAACAACGGATAAGCGAACGCTTTAGGAGTAGCCGAAGATACATCATTTCTCATCCAGATACTGTGATTCAACAGCAATGCGCTGAGAAATCCGGCAGCTGGCACCGGCAATATCTCCATAGAAACGCCAAAAACGTAGACTGTTGTCACCAATCCCAGTATCATTGGTAAAATTTTACTCAGCAGCAGTGGCGCAACACCCATAACTGCCATCAACCAGTAAAAACTCGCAAATCCCGGTGGTGTAATAGATTGATAATACTCAGCCATCAAATCGTTACGCAACAATTCGCGATCGACAAACCGCTGCATCCAAAACACAAACTGCCGCGCATCGTCCTGTGCCACATATTCGCTGCTGAAGGCTTTCTGGAGAACTTGAAAAGCGTAAATTGTGGCAAAAGTCAAGCTCAAAACAAACCAGAAAATTACTCTCGGTCTAGAGTTTGTGGAAATAGGCGCGGTGAAAAATTCGTGCAGACGTTTGATTAGCATGACAGAATTGCACAACGGGGGTATGATTTTAAAGGTTGGCGGCACCCAAATACTCCTCGGTTAAGGATATTTGGCCTTTGTAGGGGCGAAGCATTCGGGCAGAAAATCTAGGTTATGGGTAAAAAATTGTTGTCCGAATGCTTCGCCCTACCCTTAACTCAAACTTAAGCTGTAATCGTTTTCTATGGTAATTTACCTTATCTATGGACTTTTAATTTTAGCTACAGTTAGTCTAAATAGTATCGTTATCAAATCTAAAACGCAAGGTTTTAGTTTGTGGTTGAGTTACGGTTTACCTGCCTTAGCAATGGCGATCTTCTCTTGGATTGTCTCTTGGTCTAATTTCTGCGGTGACTTTAATAAATCTTACTATCCCGCTGGCAGACTGATTATTGAAGATCCATCAAGGTTATATGAGTGGGGTAAAGGTTTAGGATTTGTCAATATTCCGATTTTCGCTATTTTATTTACACCTATTTCTTTTTTGCCGAAACTTGCTGCTCAAATTTTAATTACCATTCTAGGATTGATATGTATTTTCCTGTCGGGATATCTGTTATTAAAACTAACCAAAGCTTCGGGATGGCAGAAATTAGCAATAGCAGGACTGATTTTAGTTAATGGCCCTTTATACTACAGCTTAAAACAAGGAAATTCGACACATTTTGTGTTTTTAATGCTGATTGCCGCTTTATTTTGTATTCGCGATCGACGAGAAATTTGGTTGGGAGTTTTATTAGCGATCGCAGCTTTAATCAAAATTCCCCTTTTCGTGCTAGGGGTTTATTTTGTCATGCGGGGACGCTGGCGAGTCGTAGTGGGATTTAGCGCCGCACTACTAGCTATTGTGGCTGCATCCGTACTGTTGTTTGGCGTAGATTTACACATAACTTGGTTTGAAAAATGTATTCTCAGTTTTGCGGGTAAACCCCTAGCTGCATTTAACGTTCAGTCAGTAGATGGTTTCTTAGTTCGTTTGTTGAATGATGTCGATTTAAAAAGTTGGCAACCTTTAGAAATTGGCTGGGAATTCAAAGTATGGCGTTACTTGCTAATATCAGTATTAGTCGGAGGCACTATCTGGGTTTGCTGGCGTTCTAAACCACCGCGAACAATAGAAAGCGAATATTTAGAATTTTCGATCGTCCTTTGTATCGCATTGCTAATCGCTCCGATTTCTTGGACACACTATTATTTATATTTAGTGCTACCATTATCCTTGTACATTTGCGATCGGCTAGCAGTTCCTCAAGGAAAAATTTGGTTTAACTCGATCGCGCTATCCACTGCATTGGTATCGCTTCCGGTGATACTGGATAAACCAAGCAATCCCATATTCCAATTTTTTGGCTCGAAATTCCTCGTTTCTCATTACTTCTTCGGTGGACTCATGTTATTGGGAATACTATTAGCTGCCAGATGGCACACAGCCAAACACTCTCAACTCCCTGTCTGACTATCTTGTGAGATCGTTAAATTCTCTGTTGTTATCGTTGGTTAAATTTTTACCGCAGATGTAGACAGATGAACGCAGATGAACGCAGATAAGAATAAGAATAGAAATTTTTTATGTAACCCAGGACTTACGCAAAAACCAAGGTTTTGCCCCCCGACCCCCCAAATTTGGGGGGAGAAGATCCTGTTCCCCCCAGATTTGGGGGGCTAGGGGGGCGAAAAGCTTAAGTCCTATAACCGATGCTACGAGACATGATATGAATGGTACTAAGTTAAGGGAGGCAGAGCCTCAAAAACATCGCTCCCAGGTTGAACCTGGGAGCGAGAAACAATCTAAAATCCTCTCTTGCGAAGGTGGGCATCGTGACGGGAACCGCCAAGACGCCCACTTCGCGCAAAATCCAAAATCCAAAATCGAATGAACCTCCGACCAAATCAACGCACCAAACTAGACGATACAGATGATAGTCTGTTCTACTCTTTCCCGCGTTTCGTCACTCACGTTGACGAAGGCTTTATCCAACAACTGACGGATTTGTACCGGGAACGCCTCAAGCCTAACACCCGCATTTTTGATATGATGAGCAGTTGGGTTTCCCATCTACCAGATGAGATCCAATTTTCTCATGTGGAAGGTCATGGACTTAACGAAGAGGAACTGGCGCGTAATCCCCGGCTAAATCATTACTTTGTCCAAAATTTGAACGACAACCCCAAGTTACCTCTGCCGAATGAAGAATTTGATGCCGTCCTAAATTGCGTTTCCGTCCAGTATGTACAATATCCAGAAGCAATTTTTTCCGAAATTCATCGCATCCTGAAACCCGATGGAATAGCCATTATCAGCTTCTCCAATCGAATGTTTTCGCAGAAAGCAATTGCTGCGTGGCGCGATGGTTCGGAAACCAGCCGAGTTGAACTGGTAAGACGCTATTTTGAGTCGGTGCCGGGATTTAGCACGCCGGAAGTTATTATCCGCGCTTCTACGGCTCCCAGCTTCTTACAATGGATGGGGGTTGGCGGTGGCGATCCGTTCTATGCGGTAATTGCCTCTCGCTTGCAGTAGGGTGCGTTACGTGGTGGAAGGCAGTACCCTACTGCGCCAGATCGGCCTTTCTACACAAATTTTTCCAAAAAAACTTCTGCTAGGAGACAGTATTAGGTATAATTCACTAGAAGCATTTTGGTCTGAAGAGTTGACAATAATAAATTCACCAGTCTTTTATCCTGGCGGGGAGAGCGTCAAAGCATCCAATTCTGACAACCCTTCCTGCTATGACGCAGTTGTCATCGGCGGCGGCTTTTTCGGTTGCCGAATTGCGCTGTATCTAAAAGAACATCTCAACAAAGTACTCATTGTTGAACAAGAAGCTGACATTCTCCAACGCGCATCTTATGCTAATCAAGCTAGAGTTCACAATGGTTACCACTATCCGCGCAGTATATTGACTGCTTTGCGTTCCAGAGTTAACTTTCCTAGATTTGTCAGCGAATACCGAGAATGTATTGATACCAGCTTTGATAAATATTATGCGATCGGTAAAACCATCTCAAAAGTAACTGCCAATCAATTTAAGATATTTTGTCAGCGAATTGACGCTTTTATAGAACCAGCGCCTCCAAACATCACCAACCTTTTTAACAGCACCGTAACTGAAGGAGTCTTTTCTACTAAAGAGTATGCCTTTAATGCCGTAAAGCTCAAACATAGAATGTTGAATGACCTGGAAACAGCAGGCGTAAAACTTAGCGTCAATTCAAAAGTTATCAAAGTACAAAATACCGATAACTTAGGCATCAAAGTTTTTATCGAATCTTCAGAAACCTTCGACATAGTTACAACAAAATACGTCTTTAACTGCACTTATTCAGCCATCAACCAAATTCTTCATAATTCTCATCTGCCAACAATTCCCCTGAAGCACGAGTTAGCTGAAATGGCATTGGTAGAAGTTCCCGAACCGCTTCGCAATCTCGGTATTACAGTTATGTGCGGGCCATTCTTTTCCATCATGCCTTTTCCAGCAAGAGGACTGCACACCCTCAGTCACGTTCGGTATACTCCCCACTGTTTTTGGCAAGACAAAGACGCTGATGTAAAAACAGTTAATCCTAAAGTTGGAAATAAAACTAACTACCCATACATGATCAGAGATGCAGAAAGATATATGCCGATTCTTAAAGACTGTAGATACGCCGACTCTCTGTGGGAAGTCAAAACAATTCTGCCTCAAAGTGAAGTAGATGATAGCCGACCGATTTTATTTAAAAAACATCACGGCTTAAAAAACTTTTATTGTGTATTGGGTGGTAAAATTGACAATATTTATGATGTTCCCCCTGAACTTAAATTTTTAGAGCTAACAAGAGGCGTAATCTAATGGCAATTTATGATTTTTTCGTTTCGGTAGTTGCTCCACTTTCTAACGACTCAAAAATTGTTAGACATTTTGTTGCCGAAGTAATGCAAGTATTGCGGGATAATTATGCTAACTACGAACTGGTTTTAGTTAACGATGGTTCGGAAGATGACACCTCCGAACAGGTAGCCGCACTATTAAAAGAATATGAATGTATTCGATTAGTTAATCTCTCTAGAAGTTTTGGGACTGATGTTGCAATTTCCTCTGGATTAGATTCTGTGATTGGAGACTTTGTAGTCGTGATGCTTCCTGAATCCGATCCGCCAGAACTGATACCAGAACTCATTTTACAAGCTCGAAACGGTTATGATATTCTCATCGGCATTCGCAAAAATCGTTCTGGCGAACCCCTGTGGATGAGAGCGGGTGCAAATTTATTTTATTGGAGTTGCAAACGAATTTTTAAAATACCGCTCATCAAAAACGCGACGCAGTTTCGGGTATTGAGTAGAGCAGTTGTAAATGCAATAATTCAAGTTAACGATAAATATCGTTACTTACGTCTCCTAAGTTTCTACGTTGGTTACAGAAGCCGAACTTTTACCTACGAAACCATCAAAAGATACAGAAAACCAAAAGGAAAAGGCTTCTTAGAAAATGTTGATATCGCTTTGCAGGTAATTGTCGTAAACTCTGTGCGACCGTTGCGATTTGCCAGTTACTTAGGACTGATTGCGAGTATTTTCAATATACTCTACATCGGTTATATTGGGATTATTTACCTATTTAAAGAAAACGTTGCAGAAGGATGGGTGACTATATCGTTTCAAAACGCTCTGATGTTTTTTTGCATCTCAATGGTGCTGACTATTCTGTCTGAGTATGTGGGATTCATATTCGATCGGTTGAAAGGATGGCCAGCGTATTATATTGCGGAGGAGAAAAATAGTTCAGTTTTAATAGCCGATCGCGATCGCAGAAATGTCGTGAAAAGCTCAGAGAATATACAAGTTTAGGCTACCAGTTATCGCCGGGACAGTGGAACCCCACCCCCAACCCCTCCCCGCTGCGGGGAGGGGAGATTATTACTCCCCCTCTCCGTTGCGGAGAGGGGGTTGGGGGGTGAGGTTTGTCCCGCCGATAACTGGTAGCTCAAGTTTAGGTGTACAATACCTCGATGACTGAAAAAAACATCTTGCCAAATCAACCAGAATGGGAACTTCCCAACCACAAAATTGATGAATTTTTTGCCAAGCGGAGTCGATACTGTGTCTGCATTCCCGTCATCAACGAGGGGTTAAAGATCCGCACTCAGTTAGACCGCATGAGAGGCATATCCAAAGATTTCGATGTTATTATTGCCGATGGCGGTAGCACCGATAATTCCCTAGCTTTGGATGTCATATCTGAGTTAGGTGTACGCACCTTGCTGACCAAACAAGATTCTGGTAAACTGAGCGCTCAGATGCGGATGGCTTTTGCCTATGCCATGCAGCAGGGATACGATGGAATAATTGCTATTGATGGTAACAATAAAGACGACCCAGAACCAATTCCTACTTTCGCGCAAGCACTTGATACGGGATTCGATCACATTCAAGGTTCGCGCTTTATCAAAGGGGGAAAAGAAATTAATACCCCGTGGATAAGGTTAATGGCAGTCAAATTAATTCACGCTCCTTTAATTAGTCTTGCCGCCGGTTTTCGATATACTGATACTACCAATGGCTTCCGCGCTTACAGCCGTAAGTTCTTGTTAGATCCGAGAGTAGCGCCTTTTCGCGAGGTATTTTCAGGTTACGAACTGCACTACTATCTGGCAATTCGAGCCGCTCGTTTAGGTTTTCGAGTTAAAGAGTTGCCAGTATGTCGTCGATATCCATCAAAAGGGCCAGTTCCTACTAAAATTAGTCCGATCAAGGGAAATCTCATAGTTATGAAAACTTTACTCAAAGCCTGTCTGCATAGATATAATCCACCTTCTACAAACAACTAACAGAAGCGAGGAAGTAAATGAGTACTGCGCTGATTGGATACACGGGGTTTGTTGGCGGTAATCTGATTGGTCAACGTCAGTTTGATGAACTGTACAACTCTAAAAATATTGACTCTATTGCTGGCAAAAATTTTGAATTAATTGTTTGTTCAGGCGCACCAGCCGTAAAGTGGTTAGCCAACAAAGAGCCAATTAAGGATGCAGAAACCCTCGCTCGCCTCAAGGGATGTCTCGGTCAGGTGTCGGCTAGCAAGATTGTTTTGATTTCAACTGTTGATGTTTATCCGGTTCCTATTAAAGTTGATGAAGACACTGAAATAGATACCAAGGATTTGCATCCTTATGGAAAACATCGGCTTGAACTAGAAAGATTTGTGTGCGATCGCTTTGATACATCGATTATCCGTTTACCAGGTCTTTTTGGCTCTGGACTTAAAAAAAATATCGTTTATGACTTTATTCACAATAACAATGTCGAGCAAATACATAAGGATAGCGAATTCCAATTTTATTACCTCGATAATCTGTGGCCAGACATTCAAACAGTCTTGAACAACAATTTGAGCTTGGTGAATTTTGGGACTGAGCCAACTAGCGTTAAAGAAGTTGCTCGCGAAGGTTTTGGAATTGATTTCACAAACAAAACCCCAAATCAGCCAGCCAGATATGACATGAGAACTAAGTACAGTCATCTGTTTGGTAATCCTACGGATGTTTATATGTACTCGAAAGAACGAGTTCTCGGAGAATTGAAAGATTTTGTATCGAAGCAAACTCTGGAAAAAAATTAAAAGTAACTATGAAGATAGCCATTTCTAATATTGCTTGGCAAGTACATGAAGAGGAAGCGATCGCGTCCCTCATGCAGAACCTCAACATCACGGGTGTAGAGGTTGCACCCACCAAAATGTGGAATTCTCCCTTATCCGCTAGTGATGCTGAAATTGCCTCTTACAGAAAATTTTGGGAAAGCCGAGGTATTCAGATTGTCGCCATGCAAGCTTTGCTATTTGGCAGAAATGACTTGACTATTTTCCAGGATGTTCAGAAACGAAAGGAAACTATTGAATATTTATCTGGTATCATAGAACTGGGTGGAAAGCTGGGTGCAACCGCGCTTGTGTTTGGTTCTCCGAAAAATAGAAGTATTGTCAATCTAGAACTTGAAGAAGTTGAACAAATTGCCAAAGATTTTTTTTATGATTTAGGTGAAGTAGCATCCAAAAAGGGTGTAGTTTTTTGCATCGAACCAAATCCTACTGCTTACGCTTGTGACTTTATTACGACTTCCAGTCAAGGTTTAGATCTCGTTAATAGAGTTGATAGCGATGGTTTTGGACTGCATTTAGATGCGGCTGGAATGACGATGAGTGAAGAAGCGATCGGGCCATCTCTCCAACAAGCTTTTCAGCGTTTGTGTCACTTCCATATCAGCGAACCCAATTTAGCTCAAATTGGTACAGGAGGAGTCGAGCATCAAACTTTTTCTAAAACCTTATCTGAGCTTAACTATAAAGGTTGGAAATCCGTAGAAATGAGAGCCCAAAATCCTGATTCAAATATTTCTGGCGTCGAACAAGCATTGCAAATAGCTATTGAGTATTATGCAACCTGAACCTCACCCCCCCAACCCCCCCTCTCCGAAGTCGGAGAGGGGGGAGAAATACACCAAACCTCACCCCCCAACCCCCCTCTCCGATCTCAGAGAGGGGGGAGAAATACACCAAACCTCACCCCCCAACCCCCCTCTCCGACCTCAGAGAGGGGGGAGAAATACACCAAACCTCACCCCCCAACCCCCCTCTCCGACCTCAGAGAGGGGGGTGTATTTCCCCCCTCCCCGTTGACGGGGAGGGGTTGGGGGTGGGGTTCCGTTAATATTTGCATCTTAATTTTTATCAAACCTTGTCCAAATCTAAGCTGAAAAACCAATGTCTAACGATAACAAACCTCAAAATAACAATATATTCGCCATTTTTTCAGTGGCAATAATATCATTTTTGATTTTAATCCCCATTGTCAATGCCATACGTATACCTTTAGGAACAAATAATACAGGATTAGTTTCAATAGCTACCATTAAAAAAATAAGTCCTTATACTAACTACTTACGATTCTTACTTTTCCTTGCAATGCCATTTCTGGTAGCAGTTATTGTCGCGAACAAAAAGCCAGATTTCGTAACCAGACAATGGCAGTTTATCAAAAAAGTATTTGGATTTTTAACAGACACCAAGTTTTATACAGTCATTTCCTTCATTTTACTTTTGTCGTGGGCAATTAACAGAACCTATGGATACTTAAGCTTTCCCTTAGATGACACATTTCACGAAGGCGAATACTTAGGATTTTTGCCTAATTTCCTTACTCAAACCAAGCCATTTTTGAATACAGTTATGATTCACGGTTTTGGTTTGAATGTTTTGACTAGCCTCATCGCCAACAAACTAGCTACTCATTCCAATGTAATTGCCTTAACCCGGTTTTTTCGGATGACTCAAGGTTTGCTTACATACCTAGCTTGTTTTTGGCTAATTTGGGAGATTATCTCTTCGGTCAAATTTAATATACCCCGGCGAAATATTTTTCTTTTATTCTGCGCTGTATTTACTTTTTTTGACGGATTTATTTTTGAAATTGCCAAAGGTATTCACCAAGGTAGAGATGTATATTTATTAGTGCAACTAGCTTTAACTGTAAGATTTTTTAGGATGTCGAGCCTAAACAACTTAAGTAGATCGGAAAAATTTATTTTGCCGACTCTTGTAGGAATATCGTTACCACTAAGTATTCTATATGTGTACGATCGCGCAATTTATTTTATTTTAATTTACCTCGTTTGTTGTGCTTTAGCCATCTTTTTAGACCAAAAATTTTCTAGGGATTGGCTGATCGGTTCTGGTTTTGGTATAGTTACTTCTTCAGTAGCTCTAGTTATTATTTTAGGGGTAGATCAAGTTTTAGCAATACTATCGCAAATCTCTTATTGGGGTCGCTATGGCAGATACATGACATTTATTCCACTACCGTCTCTTAGTTTAGAATCTCTACCAATTTGGCGTTCTTTCACCTTTTTAAGTTTAGTTATAATTTTAGGGTGTATCTATTTATTCCTGGAATATCAGAAGTATTCTAACTTAAAAGAATTATGTGCAAATAATTGTTTAATTATTATCCTATTGTTCTCTTCTTTAGTATATTCAAGAATCGCCTTAGATAGGAGCGATTACGGTCATGTCGCTCCTGGGGCGCTCATGAGTGTATTTTTACTAACTCTGATTTGTGTCAATCTCTTCAAAGAGCAAATTGAAAATTTTAAATTAACGTTACACTATTGGGTGACTTTGCTGATAATTTCACTGGCAATCTTAAACCCATTTTTTAGACCATATAATGCTTATCTAAACCTGGATGCTATTCAAAAAACATACCAGATATCAGATACAAACATTATCAAAAAAGATTATTTAGATGCTTTTAATACTCTCAAGCCTGAAATTGATAAGCTATCCTGTTTTTATGGTCTGACATCAGAAGGTTTGTGGTATTATTTGTTTCAAAAACCTTCTTGCTCAAGATTTATCTACGTTTATTACGCTCAACCTCAGTTCGCTCAAAAACTTGTAGTTAGCGAACTTAAAGAAAAGAAGCCCGGACTAATTTTATTTACGAACGACTTCTGGTCTAACGCTGTAGATGGTATCCAAGTTTCTGACTCAGCTTCTATCATCTATCAATACTTCTTAGAGAAATACAAACCCTACAGGGTTATAGGTTCTCACTGGTTTTGGAATCAGCGAAATAAAAAGCTGACTTTCATTAAAAATCAAGGTATTATCAACAATGGATATATTGATTCAGTAGTGCCTGAAAAAATCAAAAGAAGGCATAGTGTACCGTTGAGTGGATGGGCTGTTTTGCCTAAACAAGTTAGATCGGCAGATGCAGTCTATATCAGCTACGGTTCCCAAAATAAATTGATTGCAGTTGCCAGAGTTAATGCTGCTAGGCCCGATGTTGCTAAAGTATTAGCTAATGATGCTTACACGCAATCAGGTTGGTCAGTCTTGCTTCCCATCAAAACTTTACCTACTGGCAATAACGTCCTGAGAGTATGGAGTTACGATGCTAAAGGCGAACAGCTTCAACAGATAGGTAAAGACATCAATATGAACCTCGTTGATTGAAGCAATTAATTTGTAGGTTGGGTTGAGGTAACGAAACCCAACCTACAATCTATAAAATCTGTATCTATCAACTGTCCAGCTTTTCCAGAACTTCTTTAGCTTGGGCGCACAGTTCCTCATGGCAATGACCGTTGGTAGCTATCAAACAACCCCACTGATTCACATCTCCGCGATTGTATTTCAGGGGAGAACCATCTAGGTAAGTGAATTTGCCGCCAGCTTCTGTCAAAATGAGTTCTGGAGCAGCCATGTCCCAGTCTTTCGGTGCAGATTTGCCGGAAAGAGAGATGTAGATATCTGCCTGCTGTTCGATAATAGTGACGATTTTGCAACCTACACTGCCAACATATTTTTTATTTTTGCAAGGCAATTGCTGCAAGAGATTATTGAAGCGATCGTCTCGGTGGGTGCGACTGACGACTATAGATAAATCCTCAAGATTGTGGCGCGAGGACACCCGCACTGGCGTTACCTGTCCATCGCGAGTTTCCACAAATGTCCCACCGCCTTTAGTCGCATAGTACAGCTTTTCAGTTTCGGGCCATGCAACCGCTGCCACTATTGGACGCCCTTCGTATACTAAGGCAATCTGAACAGCGTATTCGCCTGTCTTGTCAATAAAGTCTCGCGTGCCATCTAAAGGGTCAACGATCCAAATCCAAGGTTCTGGTAAAGGGGATGACAATACTCCTTTGGACTGAAATTTATACGTCTCTTCGCTTAAATAACCAAAGTCTTGCAATCCGAAAGAAGCTTGCAAATTGTCCAAGATGTAGTGGTTGGCGACCACATCAGCAGCTGTAACCGGGCCATCCTTTTTTTCTTGAATATCCAGGTCGCCGGTGTGGGCTTCGCCGCGATAGAAAGACCGGAGGATGTCTGCTGCGCCCCAAGCAACTGAGCGAGCGAGAGCTGCTACTTCCTCTAATCCTTCAAATCGGTTTTCGCCTAAATATTTTAATACTGTCACGCTACGATTCCTTTACTATTTGCAGATTGATGGAGGCTATGATAACTGGAAATTTAATGCAAAAGGCGAGCCTTACGCTCCAAACCGGGAATATGCACGATAATACGTCGTTTTAGCCATATCTATGTAGTAGCACAATCGAAAGTCTTGTGGTGAGCCAGAAATCCTACCTACGCCGTGCTACTACGTAAAACCGGGTTTCTTTGATGACTCCATCCACCGACGAGTTCCAAAAAATTGACAGCTTAGGGAAGCAACTTTAGCCGCCGATGCTAAGGCGGCAGTAAAATTTTGGCGCAGAATGTAATGACAGAAGGCACCGTGGAAAACATCGCCAGCACCCAGCGTATCGACAGCTTTTATTTTGGGAACTTCCACCCACCCCGGCGTACCTTGTGAAATATAGTGAATCGGTTTTTCTCCCTGGGTGATGGCGATATGTGGAATTCCCTGAGATGAAAGATAGATAATTGCCTCCTGCTCATTTTGGCAACCTGGTGGATAAAAGTTAGCCGAACAAACAGCGTAATCGACAAAGGGCAATAACTTTTCAAATCCGGGCTTCCAGCTGCCCCCATCTATTACAACCGGGATATTTTTTGATTTAGCTAACTCTACCATTGTTTGTCCAATTTGCATCTGGTGTCCGTCTATTAACACAATATCGATTCCAAACACAATGTCGGGAGAAACATTTTGCGTGTGACCTTGGGATTTAGTAGCGTTGATGGAAATCACAGACCGCTCTCCTGTAGCTTGAGTAACGATGATAGAAGATACCGGCGGCGGTTCCAATCGAGCCGAATCAAGGTCTTTTATCTCAACATTGTGACTTTGTAAATCAGCTCGGATCAGGTGAGTAATCGCGTGAGTGCCAACTACGCCCAAAAGGGTGGCCCGATCGCCCAAATAACTAAATGTCACCGCTGCATTCGTTGCCGGACCACCCGCTGCAACCGTATAGTCAGTCGCTACAATTTTTTGGTTGTTAGTTGGGGAACCTGCCGCCAGATAGAGGAAGTCTAAAGTTAACAGTCCTACAAATAGTCCCTGTCTTGCCATTTCTGCACTTTCTACTGGGCCTGAAAGAATTTCGCCTCAACCTACAGATAGCTTAGATGCGATCGGCAAAGGCAATAACATAGGCGCGGTAGTTGCTCAAATCTATCCAAAGCGGTTTTAACTTACTCTGCGGATTTAACATACTGGAATTAAAGAATTAAGATTCTAAACTGAACAGCGACTTTGAAGATCGTCCTGGGATAAACTTTACAGTATCTTTAAAAAAGATTTACTCTTTATGAAGGAAGTAATAAGAAACTTGTTTGCTCCCGGAAATTTTATCGCCCACGGGCACTGCTACCTGTGGCATTCAGGGTTGGTTTGGCTGCACATCCTGTCTGATACCCTGATTGCACTGGCGTATTATTCAATTCCGCTCATGCTGCTCTACTTCCTCTACAAGCGACAAGATGTGCCGTTCAAATCGCTGTTCTGGCTGTTTGGGGCTTTTATGGTTGCCAGCGGCACAACCCATATATTGGAAGTTTGGACGGTTTGGCATCCAAATTATTGGCTCTCCGGTAGCTTTAAAGCATTTACTGCCATACTTTCCCTGTATACGGCGGCGTCAGTTTTTCCCTTAATTCCCAAAGTATTAGCACTCCCAAGTCCGGCTCAACTGGAGGCGGCCAACCAAAAACTGGAACGGGAAATAATGGAGCGCGAGCAGGCAGAAGCAGATCTTAAAGAGAGCGAGGCACTATTCCGGTCAATTTTTGAGGGAGCCAGCATCGGTATAGAAATCATAGACCTGACAGGACGAACTGTGGCAAGGAACCAGTCTCTTCAGCAGATGCTGGGATACAGCAAAAATCTGAAATCGCATCCTCCCAAGGATGACAATTATGAAGAATGGAAGCTTAGAAAACGATCGCGTCACCAGATAGATAATCGTTACTTGTTTTGGGAGCGCGATCGCTACCAGATGGAAAAGCGTTACCTTTGCAAAGATGGGCAGCTAATGTGGTGCCACGTTACTGGTTACCTAGTACGCGATAACACAGGCGACCCGCAATTCGGCATTCGCATGGTAGAAGATGTCACCGAACACAAGCAGGCTCTAAAAGAATTACAGCATTACCAAGAACGCTTGGAAGATATGGTGGGAGAGCGTACCGCCTTCCTCGCCAAGGCGAACGAACAGCTCAGCTGGGAGGCTACTCACGATGCGCTCACCGGATTAATTAACCGCCGTGAATTTGAGCAGCGTCTAGAATCAGCCGTAGCAGGTGCCAGAAACCAGAATCAACAGCATACCCTGTGCTATCTCGACCTAGATAGATTCAAAATTGTTAACGATACTTGCGGTCATGCAGCTGGAGACGAGCTGCTGCGTCAAATCAGCGCTCTTTTGCAAACTCACGTGCGTCATACGGATGTTCTAGCGCGACTGGGCGGCGATGAATTTGCTTTGCTGCTTTACAATTGTTCTGTGAAGCAGGGACTTCAACTTGCCCATTTACTGCAACAAGCTATCCAGACATTTCGGTTTGTATGGCAGGATAAAACTTTCAGCCTTGGTGTCAGTATCGGAGTGGTGCCCTTCACTAGCCCCCTGACTTATGGCGATGCGCTGCTACAAAGTGTAGAAAAGGTGTTGTGCGCGGCTGATGCCGCTTGCTACCAAGCTAAAAACAGCGGACGGAATTGCGTACACCTCTACCAACCTGACGATGAGGAACTAGCGCAACAGCGCGATCAAAAGCAATGGATCGATCGGATTAATCAGGCAGTCAGCGAAAAAGATCTGGATAAAAATGAGAGGGATTGTCTTGAGAAATCAGAACTGGCACATAACCAGTTTTGCTTGTACTATCAACCCATAGTTTCGCTTTCTTCTCATCAATTTGTGAGGGAATATCACGAGGTTTTGTTACGCTTGGTAGATGAGAAAGGTGAGGTAATTCCGCCAATGGCATTTCTCCCAACTGCTGAACGCTATAACCTCATGCCAACCATTGACCGTTGGGTGATCGGTACTTTATTTGGCATACTGGCGCAGCAGAGTTGGGAAATCCAAAGTCGTAGTATATATGCGATAAATCTTTCTACAGCTACTGTTAACGACGATCGCTTTATTAATTTTCTCCAAGAGCAGTTCTCGCTCCACAAAATCTTGCCTCAGTCGATCTGCTTTGAAATTAGTGAAAGCGTTGCTATAGCCAATGTCAGTCAAACAACCAAACTCATAAACTCTCTCAAGGCTTTAGATTGTCGAGTAGCTTTAGACGATTTCGGTAGCGGGATATCTTCTTTTGCTTATCTCAAGCAACTACCTTTGGATTATTTGAAAATTGCGGGAAATTTAATCGAGGAGGTACTGGATGACACAATGACTTGCGAGATGGTGAAAGCGATTAATAAAATCAGTCATGTGATGGACATTCAGACAATTGCCACATTTGTCACGAACGACTCTATCCTGGAAAAGGTAACATCTATGGGAATAGATTATGCTCAGGGTTATGGTATTTCGGCTCCACATCCGGTAATATTTAGACCAAGCCGGAGATACGAAGAAACGTTGCTCCAAAGGCGCTGTTCTTGAGATAAATTAATCTATATGGAAACCGCTCCCCAGACTGGCACGCTTTACTTGGTAGGAACTCCGATTGGCAATCTGGAAGATATGACGTTCCGGGCAGTGCGGATTTTGCAAACGGTGGATATCATTGCGGCGGAAGATACTCGCCATACAGGCAAGCTTTTGCAGCATTTTCAGATTGCCACGCCCCAGTTGAGCTATCACGAACACAATTCTTCGCAGCGCATTCCTGAGTTGGTGGATAAGTTGAGTCAGGGAAAGGCTCTAGCACTCGTCAGCGATGCCGGGATGCCCCTGATCTCTGACCCCGGATATGAGTTAGTCCAAGCTTGTATTGAAGCTGGAATACCAGTAGTACCCGTTCCTGGCGCGAGTGCGGCAATTACGGCGTTAAGTGCAGCTGGTTTACCAACAAACCGTTTTGTGTTTGAAGGTTTCATACCATCAAAAGGGTCAGAACGCAAGGATCTTTTGGAAGGTTTACAAACAGAATCGCGGACGATAATTTTATACGAATCTCCCCATCGACTGCGGCAAACTCTGCAAGATTTAGCAGATTTTTGGGGTCGCGATCGGCAAATTGTACTGGCAAGGGAGTTAACTAAATTATACGAGGAGTTTTGGCGAGGCACGATCGAGGAGGCGATGCTTCGCTATTCTCAACGGGAACCTCAAGGAGAATTTACGATCGTAGTAGCTGGTGCCCAGTTAGAAAAGCCGCATCTATCCGAGGAAACACTGAAAGTCGAGTTACAGCAGTTAATGAGTCAGGGAATATCGCGATCGCAAGCTAGTCGCCAGCTGGCAAAAGCTACCTCTCTTCCCCGTCGTCAACTCTACCAACTTGCCCTCAGTCTTCCCTCTCCAGAATCTTCAGGCGATCTTTAGTTTGTCTTAACGGAAATTTCACAAAAAACTCTTCTATCTTAGGTTATATTTCATCTAACTTTATGGCAAAATAAGACTAAAATAGCCGTCTTAGTAACGTTCTTAGGACTTACGCAATTGCCCCCCTAACCCCCCAAATCTGGGGGGTTAGGGGAGGGTAGCCTCCCAGATTTGGGGGAAGACTCTTCTCCCCCCTTTCTTTGGGGGGTCGGGGGGGCAACTGGCTCTGTTAACTCAGACTGGCTCTGGCAAGGGAAATTGCAACGATTTGGTTACAAGGGGTGCATCATGACTGTATTTCTATTTGCTTCTTCAGCAACAGCTTATGTTTTTTCCGGTATAATTTGCTATCTGGCCTCCATGAACGGTTGGAATCTGTATTCTCAATTAACCGACGAACTTCTTCGCAAGGCGTTAGTTAGGCTTTGGATAACAGGTTTGTGGCCTTTGTGGATAATCCGCGAGATTGGTGGAGACTACGGGTACGGGACGAGTAAAACTCTAGCAATCAATCCGATCGTCTGTTCAGACTCGGAAGCTAGCCTCAAAGATGGAAGAAACCAACCGTAGAGCTTGGCAATAAAAATATTGCGATCCCCCTAAATCCCCCTTTTTAAGGGGGACTTAGAACAAAATTTTGAGCTACGTCCCCAACCAGAATCTTCGATTTGGTTGGGGACTTTGAAGACTCATTACTGCAACTTGGGATTAATTGTTTTGGAACACTTCCCCAGAAAACATCTCCGAGAAAGTACGCAGATAAGGTAAAAAGACGGCTACAGATTCTAGGGGTAAGCGATCGTGCATTTCCCAGACGATCGCTTGCAGCATATCTTGTACTAACTTCCAGCTCACTTGCAATCGCGGATATAACATCACGCACAAAGGAAACAGCTGTTGCTGCACAGAACAGATATTTCCTTCCAGAACACACAGGCACAGATAAACTTGAAACATCTCCACATCGCGGATACTGGAGATTTTGACCGTTTCCTCTTTTAAAGTGCCGCTGTAGCTTTGATAACCCGGATGCTGACGACAAACTCGTTCGTAAACCGCATGGGCAACTTTAGTAGTGGCTGGTAGAAGATGCTGAACTGCTAAGAGTGCAGTCGAATCCTCTGCATGGTCTGCCGCTGCTTTGTAAGCCGCTTGCAACGGCATATACATATGGTCGTCCATGACTTTTAAGTAAGGCTGAAATAGCGTTTGCTCTGTTGGCGAGAGGCATTCCAACAACTTTTGACCCGTATAGTGGAACTGCATACTTACAAATCCGATCGCACGAGGATCTGCGCTGGTGTACTTCTGCCGCACTTTACCGCAGTCTCCTCCCGCAATCACCGACAGGCGTGCAGGCTCAACCTCTTTAGTATAGGCATTTAATACTTTTAGAAATAAATTCCGAGTATCGGCTGCAATCTCTAAGGGATTGATTAAGTCTGGATTGATACCGTGGCGTCGAATTTCCTCAGATAGCAGCGTTTCCGTCAAAGACCAAGCTTGGGCGCTAGCCAAAGTTATATTGTTGCTCAGCTTGCTTGCGGTGTTAATCCTACCTTGCTGAGAACCTATTTCTGTAATGCTTTCGACCTTTTTGAGCTGCTGTTCGTTTTCACGAGGAGTGACGGAAAGATAGTATTTTCGGGCCCATAGTGCGGATAGAGAATGAAGTTTCGATTCCGATGGTTGGGATGGAGTGGCCCAAACGCTAGGAGAGTTAAGT
Organism: Argonema galeatum A003/A1; assembly: GCF_023333595.1. GTDB lineage: Bacteria > Cyanobacteriota > Cyanobacteriia > Cyanobacteriales > Aerosakkonemataceae > Argonema > Argonema galeatum. Next base: position 154,425 of record NZ_JAIQZM010000005.1, on the reverse strand, counting down.
TTAACCGCTGTAGATGCCAAGGAGTGAGTCATCGCTTTGTCCCAAATCTGCAAAAGGAGTTTAAAACGAGCAAATAAAGGGGTTTTAAGCCAGTTAGTCTGACTCTTGCTAGTTTTAAGGCCAGAAGAGACAGATTTATCTGGATCGGAGAACTTTACACAAAATAGTCAAACTGGAATGGGAATTTACAGAATCTTTATATGCTATTGAGGTTTAGTATGCAGTATTTTTACTAAAATGTAAAACAGTTTGTTTAAAATTGTTAATCTAATTGTAGATTTATGAGTTTTCAGGGCCGCTCGCCCATATCTAGATCTCTAAAATCCAGAGGCGTATGCGTAAAAATGCGGTTTTGGCTTTTGCTGCTATCTTCTAAAGGGCACGCTTCTTATACTATGTATTGTTAATTGAGAGGAAGTGACTTAGATGAGTGCTAGCAGCAGCTCGAACAAGATTAAGTTTGGTACAGACGGATGGCGGGGTCTGATCGCCGATGACTTCACTTTTGCGAATGTGTGCAAGGTGACGCGGGCGATCGCCAGTTACTTGGAAACAGCATATTCTAAAGATAGACCAGTTCTGGTAGCTTATGACACCCGGTTTTTAGCTGACCAGTTTGCCCGTACAGCCGCCCAAATTCTGGTAGACGCCGGTTGGACGGTGAAAATAGTCGATCGCGATTGCCCGACTCCGGTGATTGCGTACAACGCCAAGCTTCTCAACTCGGCTGGGGCGCTGATGTTTACCGCTTCTCACAACCCAGCGCCCTACTGCGGCATCAAGTACATCCCTGATTATGCGGGCCCTGCAACACCGGAAATTACGGATACGATTGTAGCAAATATTGAAGGTGCTACTGACGCTCCGCCATCGGGAAGCAATCTTGACAAGATTTCTACCTTCGATCCAAAGCCAGAATATCTGGCATTTATCTACACTCTCCTAGATGTAGAGCAGATTCGCAGTGCCAAGCTGAAGGTGAAGTACGATGCCCTTTATTCTACCTCTCGCGGCTATCTGGATACGGTTTTGCAGCACTGCGGTTGTGAGTTAGAGTCGTTCCACACCTACCGCGATGTGTTGTTTGGCGGCGGAATGCCAGAACCGAAGGGCGAGCAGTTGGTAGAATTGGTGGAAGCGGTAAAGAAAGATGGTGCGGATTTGGGTTTGGCGACGGATGGAGATAGCGATCGCTTCGGTATAGTTGATGAGCAGGGAAATGTCCTCACTCCCAACACCGTATTGCTGTTGCTGGCGCGTCACCTAGTCAAAAACAAAGGCAAAACCGGTGCGATCGTCCGCACTGTCGCTACCACCCATTTGCTGGATAATTTCGCTGCTAAGTACGGTTTGGAACTTTATGAGACAGCAGTAGGCTTTAAGTACATCGGCGAGAAAATGCGCGAGACGCAGGTGCTAATCGGTGGGGAAGAATCGGGCGGATTGAGCATTATCGGTCATATTCCCGAAAAAGATGGCGTTTTAGCAGATATGCTGGTGGCAGAGGCGATCGCTTATGAAGGTAAGCCGCTGAGTCAGCTTGTTGAAGAAGCGATCGCTGAAGCCGGTGGCCCACTTTACAACGAACGCCTAGACTTGCACCTAGATGATGCACACAAAGCCGCTGTTATCGATTCTTTCACGAAGAATCCGCCGACAGAAGTGGCAACAGTTAAAGTGAAGGAAATTGGTCGCAAAGACGGCATCAAATTGTATTTGGAAGAGGGAAGCTGGGTGTTGCTACGTCCTTCGGGAACTGAACCCCTGATGCGCGTTTACATAGAAACCAACACGCCAGAAAAACTAACCCAAATCGCTGAGTATATGCAACAAACCATCAGCAAGCTCGAACCTAAGTAGAATTTCAGATTGAAGAATTGCAGATTTCAAAATTAAGTAAATCTGCAATTCTTCAATTTGCCATCTATTGTCAGATTTGTCGTGGCATTGTAGAGATCGGGACTTACGCACTAACCAAGGTTTAGCCCCCCGACCCCCCAAAGAAAGGGGGGAGAAGATTCCTGTTCCCCCCTTTCTTTGGGGGGGTAGGGGGGAGAAAAGCGTAACTCCTGATATATCGTCTTTTGATAGCTATTGTCCGAATCCATGAAAACCATCGCCAACCTCCTCGCTTCCCTAATTCTAGCCATCTGGGTATTAGCGATCGCAATATTTTCTGTCCAAAACGCTACCCTGGTATCGTTGAAGTTTCTCGGATTCGAGTCAATTCAGCTACCAGTGGGTGTAGTGCTGGCGTTTTGTGCTGGTGCTGGGGTGGTGGGAGGTGCGATCGCTTTTCCCCTCTTGAGCGGTTCTGAGCAGCGTCAAGGGGATAATGAGCGATCGGACGATGATTTTGAAGACGACGACTTCGAGGAAGATAAGCAACCTGTCTCTAACCAACCTACTCCTAACCAACCTACTCCTAACCAAGTTAGCTCTGATGATTGGCTAGAAAGCGGCTCAAAAGATTGGTAAACTGACATCTTGCACCACGCATTGACCCGCCTCAGACTCAAGTCTGAGGCTAATAGCTAAAGTCGTCTAAAGACGACTGGAATCACTTTCAAGTTCAGTAAAATGCCATAAAGCATTCTTAAGTCCACTTCAGTGGACTTTCGCTATCAGCCTTGGACTTGAGTCCAAGGCGGGTGTGGAGACTAAAGACGACTGGATTCAGTTTCAAGTCCAGTCAAATACCATAAAGCATTCTTAAGTCCACTTCAGTGGACTTTCGCTATCAGCCTTGGACTTGAGTCCAAGGCGGGTCAATACGTAGTACAACACCTCAATAAACTTACTTTGTGCGGCGATAGTCCCAAGCAGGCACAAATTTCGCATCTCCCCAGATACCGCGCTTACTCTTCTTAGCTTCAGCTTCAGCTTCTTGGACAACAGATGCGCTGGGACAATTCTTCAAGTAAGGTTGGTAAACCATCGCCAGTCCTTCGCGGATTAAGACTTCTTGGATAAAAGTGCCATCAGGCAAGCGCACTTCACTTATTTTACGCCCATACCGATCGGTATCGGTTATGGTTAGAGAAATGCGATCGCCTCCCTTTTTCACCAACTGCCGCACTCGACTTTGCGCTTTTAAACCCCAGTTGAATTGGTTTTTGTCCAGCAATTTTCTGCTTTGCTTTTCCTTCTGCGTATGGGGAATTTCCGGCGCATCCGCACAAGCGAAGCGAACTGTAAAGCTAGTTCCCTTGGAGTCTGATACAGCAATGGTATCTCCATCGCTGACTCGCTTCACTGAGTAACTGGTTTGTCCAGAATTGGGACATCCGGTTAAATTAACGAGGAGGAAGCCGACGCGGAGACATTTAAGAGAGTTTTTGATTAGTTTGCTAGTGCAGGACATTTGATTTTAGATTTTTGATTTTAGATTGAATATAGCAGTTATTATGCACATGAAAAAACTTTTAGTTACAGGAGTTAGCGGTTTTCTAGGATGGAACCTTTGCCAACTAGCCAAACAACAATGGCAAGTTTACGGCACCTACTTTTCCAAACTCGTCGATATTCCTGACACCAACCTTACTAAAGTTGACTTGAGGGATTTTCAAGAACTCAAGCGCCTCTTTGAGCAAATTCAACCAGCAGCAGTTATTCATACCGCCGCTCAATCTAATCCCAATTTTTGCCAAATTCATCCAGAAGAATCATATTTAATCAATGTAACAGCTTCTTTGAATATAGCCAGATTGTGTACAGATTATTCTATCCCTTGCGCTTTCACTTCCACCGACCTAGTTTTTAATGGTTTAAACCCCACTTATCGAGAAACAGATCCGGTATCTCCTATCAATCATTATGGCGAACAAAAAGTTATAGCCGAACAAGGTATGCTAGAACTTAATCCCAAAACGGTTATTTGTCGAATGCCGTTAATGTTTGGCATTGCGCCACCTGGTGCTAGTAGTTTTATTCAGCCATTTATCAAAGTTCTTAGAGAAAGAAAAGAGCTAAGTTTATTTACAGACGAGTTTAGAACACCTGTCAGCGGCCAAACTGCTGCTAGCGGACTATTATTAGCATTGGAAAAAGTTGAGGGAATAATTCATCTAGGTGGAAAAGAGCGCGTATCGCGCTATGAATTTGGTCGCTTGATGGCAGATGTGCTGGAACTTCCTCAAGAAAAGTTAAAAAGTTGTTTGCAAAAAGATGTACCAATGGCTGCACCAAGACCTAGCGATGTTTCTTTAGATAGTTCTAAAGCTTTTGCTTTAGGGTATCAGCCTTTGTCTTTGCGGGAAGAGTTGAAAAAGTTACGGGGTAAGGTTTAAATTTCAGCGTACAAAACCTTTTCGATCTAACGGAGTTTTCAGTTTTCGATGGAGAAGACTTGGATATTGAAAATGACTAATCCTAAACGAAGCATTCGTGTAACTTTGACCATTTTTATGCACCTGTTTCTGTCGTGATAATAGCCAGCACTTTTTCAACATTCATTGATTCATTGGGTAATACATTTTCCTCTTCACCATCATGAACATGGTAAGGATATGTTGCTATTTCTGGATGGTGTGGTGCGTTATCCCAACGTTTACGCAGTTGACCATCATATCTCTGCCAATGAAAGCGATATTTTGTAATCTGTACACCTGCTTGTGTGACAAGAAAAAACTCGAACAATTCCAGAAGACTACCGTCTTTCAAAGTAAGGCGGTAGCGTAACAATCCGCGATCGCCTTGTGCTTCTTCGCGAACTATTGTCCAGTATAGAACTTGTGGACTTAAAACAATAGCGCTTTAACGTGAGTCAGATAATCACTTGCGTTTGTCACACAGCTAACTCCAAGTGATGTATTTTTTCTAGAATATTTTGGCAAAGTTCATATAAACCAGACCATTCAAAAAAATTAATGTCATCACCTAATTCTCCCGCCTCAAAACGTTGATAAAACACGGCTGAATCCATGCTGTACCGCTGCTCAAATTCGCGTAAAGATCGATTGTATCTTTCCAACCGTTCCCGATGTTGATTGAGAGCGATTTCCAATAGTTTTCCTAAGATTCGATCGAGTTCCGCTCGGTCAGAATAAGTGTCTTTGAGAAGTTCTAGTTTACGTAATGTATCCATGATTAAAGTTTTTGTGGTTTTCGTATATGGTAAATGATACCAAATCCTGGTTTGTTACCCCATGAGAATTTTTGGCCTCAACATTGTAGAGACGTTTCATGAAACGTCTCTACAGCCTAGAGACATAAAGGGGGTAATCGTTGCGGATTTGGTATGATATAAGATGATCGCGCCTAACTAGCTTTTTGTTCAACCAGTCGCTGCTTTGCCATCCAGACTTTGGTTCCAAATATCCCAACCATCAAATAAGGAATACTCAAATCCACATCTAGCGTTTCCCAGTGCAAACCTTCACCAGAAGGAGTTACTTCTACTTCCGCTAAATCATTCGCAGATGATCCCGCTAAACCTTGCACTAATTGGGGAGGAAATAGGAAACTGGCTCCATTTCGCAGTTCGATGACGATGCGATCGCAATTAGCATCATAGTATGCAGATTTAGCACGCGGTTCAGCAACATCTGCAATTACCGCCGCTGCTCTTGCTTTGGCAATTTCTTCTTTTAAACTTTCTTCACTCAGTTGTTGGTTCTCCATGAATTTCTCTCCATTTTGTGAGTAGTTCCAATTGGTGAGCGATCACTAGATTTAGTGCCTTTGTAGCATCTTTATTGCTCATGTTCAACACTTGAATTAATGAAGGACGTTCGGTTTCACTACCAAGATTAATTTTTACTTCTCCCTGAGCCTTGAAAACGTGGACATGAGACGGTAAATGATCGTTGGTGTAGATGCGGACACTGAAACCATCTTTTTTTAGTACGGTCGGCATAGTTAAATAATTTTTCTACTTCGTCTCCATCCAATTCGGCCCCACATGAACATCTACCACCAGCGGTACGCTCAACTGCACAGCATTCTCCATTGTTTCCCGAATCTGAAGCTGCAATTCTTCCCACTCAGATGGCGGAACTTCTAACACCAATTCATCATGCACTTGCAATAGCAACCGCGCCTGATAATTCTGTAAAATTTGGTGCATTTTTATCATGGCAATTTTGATAATATCCGCACTAGAACCCTGAATGGGTGCATTTGCAGCTGCGCGTAAAAGTTGTGCGTCAGATGCACTCATCTTCTTAAGTTTGTCGAAGTCAATTTCATCCAGATTGGCACCTTTATAGCTGCGAACGCTACCACTCTCGAAGTTAAAATAGCGGCGGCGTCCTAAAATGGTTTCGACGTAGCCGTGTGCGATCGCTTCCCGCTTCATCCTCTCCAAATACTCAAAAACCTTGGGATACCGCTGGTTAAAGCGTTTAATAAAATCATTCGCATTGGCCTTATTTACACCAGTCGATCGCGAAAACCTGAGCGAACCCATCCCGTAAATCACGCCAAAGTTAATCGTTTTCGCCAAACGACGTTCATCGGAAGTAATATTTTCCTTTTCAAACACTAACCTTGCAGTCACAGTATGAATATCTTCATTATTTCGATAAGCTTCAACTAACACAGGTTCTTGACTCAGGTGCGCCAAAATCCTTAACTCAATTTGCGAATAATCTGCTGAAACCAACAACCAACCGTCTTCTGGCAAAAACGCCTTCCGAATTCGCCGACTAAACTCCGTGCGAATGGGAATATTTTGCAAGTTTGGGTTAGAAGAAGATAGCCTACCCGTAGCAGTTACAGTCTGATTAAAATCTGTATGCACCCGCTGAGTGTCCGAACGTATCAACGCAGGTAAAGCATCTACATAAGTAGACTTCAACTTAGATAAAGTGCGGTATTCCAAAATCTCATCAATAACTGGATGATCTCCTTGCAGTCTTTCCAGTGTACCTGCATCGGTAGAATAACCCGTCGCGATTTTACGGGATTTCTTAGTCTCTAATCCCAGTTTTTCAAATAGCAACTGACTCAACTGTTTGGGTGAACCTAAATTAAATTTTTCACCAGCAGCATCATACGTTCTCTCCTCAATTGCTGCTAAATCCTTCTCCATTTCTTGAGAAAGTTGCTTGAGATAAGCAGCGTCGATGCGAATTCCTACATATTCCAACTCTGCTAAAACTGGTTCGAGAGGCTGTTCCACGTCTAGCAGCAATTTGTGCAAGGCTGGAACTTCTGACAATTGTTCGTGGAGTTTTTGAACTAGCTGGAATGTGACATAAACCTGCAACCCACAGTAGTTAGCCACGTCAGCAATCTTCACATCTGCAATAGTCTTGCCTTTGGGGACTGTATCTGCGTAATTTTTTATTTCTATTCCTAAATGTCGCTGCGATAATTCGCTGAGGCTGTGACTGTTTTCTGGATTCAAAACATAACTAGCCAACATCGTGTCCAATACAACCCCAGACAGTTTAATTCCCTGACAGCGCAGCACCAAGCGATCGAATTTGGCATTCTGCAAACTTTTGGGATAACTGTCACTTTCCAAAATCGGACGTAACGCTTCTAAGACTGTCGCCTTTTCCAGATTTAGTCCTGTTTTATGACTAATTGGAATATAGGCAACTTCATCTGGATTAGTTCCCCAACAGCAGCCAATTCCTACTAATTCAGCATCTCGCGGTTCTAAATCGCTCGTTTCCGTATCCCACGCCACTGGCGTTGCTGAATCGGTAAAACTGTGCAGTTGCGTTACCAGTTCTTTTAGTTTAGCTGGAGTGTCAATAATGCGGGATGTAATTGGAGAGTCAGATTTTTGTTGAATAGCTTGTGTTTCCTCAAAACTGAAAAATGATAGTTGCTCAAATTCAGCGGAATCAAGTGATGTTTCTGACAACGTTTTTACAGAAGGTTCCGCTTGCTTTTCCTCGGCAGTGATACCCCCAAATGCTTGCTGTAATTCCTTGATTTTTCCTAAATAAAACTTGAAGTCTAATGTTTCCAGCACAGGTTCTAAAGCTGCACTATCAAAACCTTTTAGCTTGCAGTCTTCTAAACTGATATCCAGAGGAACATCGGTAACTATCTTGGCCAAGTGCTGAGAATGGTAAGCTATTTCTTTGCCAGTTTCCAGCTTGGTTTTGTTTGCACCTTTAATGTCATCTAGAGAAGCATAAATTGCGTCCAAAGAGCCGAAGTCTGTCAACAATTTCACGGCGGTTTTATCGCCAATTCCCTTGACGCCAGGAATATTATCGGAGGTGTCACCGCAGAGAGCTTTGTAATCAACAACTTGCTCTGGTGAAATTCCCATGATATCTTTTACTTGTTCTGGTTCAACTTCTGCGAGTCCGGTGGTACTGTTGCGTTGCAAGAAGGTTTTACCCAGATACAAAACACTAATTCCCTTGTTTGTGTCAACCAGTTGAAATAAGTCTTTATCGCCGGTGAGAATTTTCACTCTATAACCTGCTGCACTCGCCTGAGTCGCCAAAGTTCCCAAAACATCATCTGCTTCGTAGCCGGGAGCGGTTAGAATTGGCAAGTTGAAGGCTTCCAGCAGTTCGTGGAGATTTTTGAGGTCGGCGATGAAATCTTCTGGCGTCTCTGTGCGATCGGCTTTATAGGTGTCATCAGCCTCATGGCGGAAGGTGGGTAAGCTGAGGTCGAATGCGATCGCGATCGCTTCCGGTTTCTGTGACTCTATCACCGCCAGCAGCGACTTGAGGAAGCCGAAACACACGCTCGTCGGGGTGCCAGCTTTTGTTTTCAAGCCTCCATCCCTACCTTTGGCAAAGGCATAATAGGAGCGAAACGCCAAGGAGTGACCATCAACCAGGACGATCGTCGGTAGAGTTTTCGGGGCAGCAGATGAGGATTTTGACATAATCCCCATTTTAGCCGCCTGCAAGTCGATTGCGATCGCCGTTGAGCAGCGAAAAAGCCGTTGGTTATGTTACCTAACGGCTCAAGCTGACTTTTTGAAATTGCAGTATTTTAGTACAATATCCCTACAAATTTTAGCTGAAAAACTAATCTGTAGAGATATCCAGAGCCGATTAACCGATCGCACGAGTGCGACGGCGGCGAGAGAAGACAAGTGCTGTACCTGCGAGTGCAAGACCTGCTAAGGTAGTTGGTTCGGGTACCGATGCTGCGACTCTTGATGCACTTGCTCTCAAAGTAACGTCTTGGAAGTCTTTATCGTTGCTGTTTCCGCGATCGTCAAAGCCAATTTTAACAAAGTTAGCCAACGGATCTCCTGATTGATACTGCGCTTCATTAGCTGCACTATATATTGTTCCGTCTGCTTGTCCTAGCGATCCGAATGAATTAAATACAGCTTGCTGCGTTCCGCCAATGGCAAAAGGATTCAGCGCTTTTGTGGAGTACACTATTCCAGATCCACCACTGTCTAGTCCCAAGGTGTAGGTTTTGCTAGCCTCAAATGTGTAAGAGTTGGTGCAGACTAAAACTGTATTTCCACAAGTTCCCAGCCAACCGTTGGCACTCCCATTATCTGACTGCTTCGATTCACCGAAGACATTTTTAATAAGGGTAAGCTGATTGTTAGCGCCAACTTCAAATATTTTGACGGTTGAAGTGTAAGAACCGTGACTTTCATTAAATGTAAAATCAACTTTGGTATTTTCGATAAATTTAATGCCACCATTTCCGAAGCTTTCACCCGCATATAAAGAGGCGGCTTGCGCTGGAAGGGAAAGGCTGACGAGAGCAGTAGCAGCAGCGATACTTAAGGTGGCGAATAATTTTGTTTTCATCGGATTGCCCTCACTCAGGAAAGTTTGCTTGGCGTTAATCTGTTGCTGTTAATCTATTAATACTCAACATAACTTTGCCTGTCTAGGGTTTTGGTAAGGCTTTACTCAATCTTTAATCGCCTGAAGGCATTGTGAAGTTTACGATCGCAAACGGGAGGAACCTCACCCCCCCAACCCCCCTCTCCGACCTCAGAGAGGGGGGGGAAATACTTTTCTCCCCGTTGACGGGGGGGAATATTTTTCTCCCCGTTGATGGGGAGGGGCAAGGGACCGGGGGGTGACTGTCCTGCTGTAAACTGGTAGCCACGCTACTTTATATCAAATTCTGCCTGTCCCAAGTTTTTGCCCTGCCTGCTAACCTTGACTGGAAGAAACATCAGGACAACGGACAAACTATGCAGGAAATATCTGTCGATCGCGAAAACAGGCGCATTATGCCGGAAAATGAAGAGGCCGGAGACATTCAATTGTTGGTATTGGATATTGATGGCACTCTAGCAGGCGAATCCAATCAAATCCGAGAACCTGTCAAACAAGCCATTAAAGCAGTTCAAGCAAAAGGGGTCAAGGTGGCGATCGCTACTGGTCGGATGTACCGTTCTGCTTTACGCTTTCATCAGGACATCGGTTCCCAACTACCTCTGATAGTTTATCAGGGAGCTTGGATTCAAGACCCAGCTACCCAAAAAGTTCTTCGTCACCTGCCAGTATCAAAGAAATTAGCATTGCAACTCTTAGACTACTTTGAGCAACCGAAACTGCGATCGCTACTTTCTGTACACTTCTACATCAACGATCGACTTTACGTGCGCCAAATCACTTCCGAAACCGAGATCTATGCCGAACGTTCTGGTATAGAACCTATCCCAGTCGGCGACCTGCGCCTAGCCCTGAGTGCAGATGACGGACAAGATATCCATCCTACAAAAGTTTTAGCTCTCAGTGACGATACAGATGCGATCGAGCTATTGTTGGGTTCTTTGAAGCAGCAGTACACCCCAGCCGAACTTTACCTTACAAAATCTGTCGCCACCTTTTTTGAAGCCACTAACCCTTTGGCAAATAAGGGAACCGCAGTCCGTTACTTAGCCGAAGAAGTCTTGGGACTGCAAGCTAGCAACGTTATGGCTGTTGGCGATAACTATAACGATGTGGAAATGCTTGAGTATGCCGGTGTTGGCGTGGCGATGGCTAATGGCCCATCCGACGTGCAGGCGATCGCTCATTGGGTAGCTCCCAGTGTGGAGGACGATGGCGTCGTTGCTGCGATCGAGAAATTTATCCTTTAAAACCGCTTAGATCAGAAAGGAGACCGACGACTGGCCGTGTTTCGTCTCGGTCTCCTTACTGGTTCGCTCCTCACACACCAGTTAATATACACGAGATGAAACAGATTTGTCATCCCTTTACCTATATTAATTTTTGATAAGTATTGCTTTATTTTGGCCGATCTTCCTAAATAAACTTATAGTTCCAAGGGTGCCGAGACACCTAAAAAGTCTTGTAACACTAGCCGGAGCAAGGTTTGAGTAACTACGAGCAACCCCAATCTTGCCTGAGCCAAACAGAGATCTTCTCTCTTCACTTCACCCCAGATCCGGCATCTGCTGTAGAAAGTCTCAAATAAATCGCTAAGAGCCAGCGCCGTTTTCTCCCAATTGATTTCGCGCCCCAAAGGGTAAAGGCAGTATAGATTGTCCTGTAAGGCAAATAAATGGCAAATCAGAGCGCGTTCTGCTGGGTGTACCAACCGCAGTTTTTTGTCCGATGTCAGCCAGGGAATCGGGTTGGGAGAAACAAGGCCCCAGTGAGCCGGACTGGTATCGCGATCGGGTTCCACTAGAGCGATCGCACCCTCTCGGTGAGCAAGACGCAGCAGCGAACAGCAACGAGCGTGAGCGTACTGAACAGCAAAAATGTGGGACTTGGGATGGGAAAGTCGGGAATGGGCAATAATTTCTTCCTTGTCCCCTTTTTCTTTTGACTTTTGACTTTTGACTTTTGACTTTCCATGCCCTACCAAACGCTGCAACCAAGCTGATATGCCTAAATCGCTCAATTGCAAATGAATCAAACCAGGAGCGATAACCTCTACCATACAATATCGCTCACTGTCTGTATTCTGCACTACATTTGAGTGCGACAATTCTTCTGAGATCGCCGTAGCAAGATCCAAAATCGGTATTCCCCATAACTTTGAGAGTTTGAGCGCGATCGACGATACGTACAATATTTTGGTTTCATCTTTAACCTGGTACAAAGCCAGAGTTCCTGCTTTAACCCCATTTTCAACAACCGCATCAGAGGGTATGTGAGGCGCTGGGATTCCCAAGCTTTGGCCGATCGAATCTATTGCTTCTTGCAGCCAAACCAGCAGTAGGTGCTTGATAGCAGGATATTCAGCAACTGGCGAACCCTCATTCACAGAACTTTGCCGACCCTTGTCATCACTTTCCTGCGATTCCATCTGTCTACGGTTATAACTTGCATCAAATATAACCAATAACAAAGTTACGACAGCTATTATTTAGGAAAATATAAAGTATCTTTTATTACTTTGAATTTACAGTAAAACTTGTATAAAGTTGGTATAAAGCTAATCTAGATTTAATATCCCCCAATCACTTGGTTTCAAAACTGAAATCTAAGTAGTCGATAAACGTCCCATTAATGCCCTTTTTTGGCCCCTAAACCTATGGCACAACAATCTCTTTCCTTAGAGCCAACCACTTTAAACTCAGATACACCCAGACCTGAAGGAGCTAGGCCCTTTTTAACATGGCAGCGCATACTCGACTGGGCGAACGAACACTATCGGTGTCGCACCTTCAGTAAAGATGAGAAAATTCCAGCTCGACCTGGGCTACTGTATTTGGTACAGCGGGGTGCGGTGCGAATGGTGGGCGTTGCCCAAGTGAGCGCGACCCATCGCAACCTTAACTCACGAGCCTCCACTGTCAATCAAGAAGAAGCTTTTTTGGGTTTTGTAGGTGCCGGACAACCATTTGAAATTGTAGCTCAGTCACCCTTTACACTCCACAGCTATGCCCATATCGACCAAACTTCTGTAGTGTGGATGTACTGGCACGACTTAGACAATTGGCCTCATTTCCGGCGGGAGGTTTTGGATGCGTTTCGCTACCAGCACCAGCGCAAGCTGCTGTGGTTGAGTACCCTGGGACAGCGGCGCACGATCGATCGACTATTGGGATTTCTCACCCTCTTAATCGAAGAATATGGCGAACCCTGCGACCAAGGCTACTCTCTACCCTGGACTCTCACACACGCTCAAATTGGTAGCGCCATTGGCTCGACTCGCGTGACAGTAACTCGCTTAATGGGCAAGTTACGTAGCAGAGGATTAATCCATACCCAGGATGATAATCTGATCTGTTTACCTACTGATACGGCGCTTCGCCGCTGAGCAGGGGAGTGGGGGAGCAGGGGAGTGGGGGAGTGGGGGAGCAGGGGAGTGGGGGAGTGGGGGAGCAGGGGAGCGGGGGAGTGGGGGAGCAGGTGAGGAGAGAAATAAAAATGTTCTCTTTTGAACAAAAGCATAACAACTCGGAAAGAGCCCCACTTTCCTGTACTCAGCACTCAGCACTCAGCACTTTGGTATAGGTTCATAGCGGCAAAGAAAGGGTGAAGCTTGCGCCCTGACCCTTGCAAGACTCCAAAGTAATACTACCACCGTGGAGTTCTGCCAACTTGCGCGCGATCGCCAATCCCAACCCAGTACCCTGATACTGACGAGATAGAGAACTATCAATTTGGGAGAAAGGAGAAAAAAGTTGCCCTTGCTCAGCAGGATCGATACCAATGCCAGTATCCCAAACTAAAAAGTTAATCCTGTCAGTTGGCCTGCCTTCTAATAAGAGACGAGACTTATAGACCTTTAAACCAACTGTTCCGACTGGGGTAAACTTAATTGCATTGCTGAGTAAATTCAACAGCATTTGTTTGAGGCGTCTGGAATCTGCTACGAAATATTCCAAGCTGGGCTCAACCTCAACTTCCAGAATCAAACCCTGTTCAAGGGCCTGCTCCCGAACCAAATCGATCGCACTTTGTACCACTTCGGCGATGAAAACTATCTGCGGTTCTAGTTCCAGGCGACCCGCCTCAATTCGGGACAGATCGAGAATGTCGTTGATCACTTCCAGCAGATGTTGACCGCTGCTATTGATCCGGTCAACATATTCTTTCTGTTTGACGTTAAGCGGGCCAAAGCATTCTTGTAGCAGGACACCTGAGAAACCAAGAATGGCAGTCAAAGGCGTCCGCAACTCGTGGCTGGTATTGGCAATCAACTCACCTTTGACACGATTGAGGGTTGTCAATTCGTGGTTTTGTGCTTGCAGGCGTCGCCAAGTGCGGGATTGAAAAATAGCGATCGCGCATTGACTGGCAACTTGCTCAACCAGTTGAATTTCATCTGCTTCCAATTGACACAGCCTGGAAACTGATTCTAAACCTACTCCTGGGACTACGCAAATAGTACCGATCAACCCTTGTGCATCCCAAATCGGACTGATCAGTACCGGGTGGCGATTGGCTAGAGCTAATTTTTCGTCTGGATTAGCTATATAAAAGCTTTTCCCAGCTAAAATATCACTGCGGCAGTTTTCTGGCAAATTCTGCATCGGCAAGCGCATACCCACCAAAGATGCAGGTGGTGGCAAGTTCGATTCTGGCCGGGATAAGATCGGCCAGGAGCTTTCTATCCCCTTTTGAAAGTATTGGCATACTACCTCCAGCAATACCTGGTGCCGATCGAAAAGGGTGGCATAGCATCCCTCAACACCCAGAGTTTGTACTAAGCCTTCTACCGCAGCTTGGAGCATTCGATCTTCCTCAAGATCGCCCCGATACAGCGTTTTGGCCAGGTTGCGAATCAGTTGTTCAAATTGTAGCGATCGCTCCAGCGATCGAGTGCGTTGTTTAACTCGTTCTTCCAATTCTTCTGCGTGGACTTGCAGTTGCTGCACTCTTACCGACTGCTCAAAGGCAATAGCCACCTGATTGGCAACCGCCTGCACCAGCTGCTGTTCGTCTGCTGTCCACAGCCGGGGCGTGCGACAGTGGTGAACCAGTATTAAGCCCCACAGCGGACGCAATTGCAGTGGCTTCAAGTCCTCATCCACCCGTTGAATTGGCACCGCCATCATACTGCGTACCTTCATCGCTTCCAGCATTTGTACGTGACAGCTAGATAAACCTTCCGCATGGATATCTGCCACGTGCCAAAGGCGACCTTCGCAATAGGCTTTGAGATAAGTTGCGGGAATTGTCTCGGCACTGAAACTCTGCCCCCAAATTGTCGGATAAGCAGGATCGACCGCTTCTGCTGTACAAATACCACTTTGGTCTGGTTGCAACCGATATGCTACTACCCGGTCTGTACTCAGAGCGAATCTCAACTGTCTGACCGCAATCTCCAGAATCTTGGGAAAATCAAACGTACTGCGGATAGTAGCGGCAATTTCGCTCAGAAGTGATTCCCACTGTCGCCGCTTTTGGAGTTCCTGTTCTGCTCTTTGAATTGAGCTAAGATCCTTGACAAAAACCAGCAGGTAGCTATCCTCTGCTTCTGGGCTGGCGATGTGGGAAATCGTTATCTCTGTCCAGATAATCCCCCCATCGCGACATATAAAGCGCTTTTGCAGCGTTTGTCGTTGCAGACTCCCGTGCATCAATTGCTGAATGCACCTCACCTCAGCCGCAAAATCTTCGGGATGACTGATCGATCGACAATCCAGTCGGCGCAATTGAGCTTCTGCGTAACCCGTTAGTTTCTCAAAAGCTGGATTTGCCCTTAAAATCCCGCCATCTAGGCTCTCGAAAAGAATGCCAGTAGGGGAATCCCAGAACAGAGGATCTAACATAACAGCAGGTGAAGAACTATTAAGCGGTGAGATCGAGAATTCACAAATGCTTGGCATCTGTGAAACTGCGGTAAATTTAAATGTGTTTTCTGACCAGCCTTCGTGCTTTTCCGATCCTCTGCAAGGTTTGGCACAGTCTGCCTCCCTGAAAAAACTATAAAACTTTTCTGGCTCTTCAATCACCAAAGAAGCTGATTGAACCAATGGCAGCAGCTGTAGCCACAACTGTTTTAGAGTGCTGTTATTGTTTTTTAGGTCTGCGGCGGTCAATTGGGAGTATTGCGGTGCTGCGATCGCTATAGCTGGGTTTGCAAGTAACTCAGCAATCCTTTGCGAATCGAAAACTAGCGAAATTCGCCCAGCTATATTTGTACTGTTTGAGGTTTTTATGGATTCTACCTGCATCCACAGATTAAATCCAGTGCTTAACACTACTAAACTCGCTTCTACCCCAGGCAGGGTAATTAGCTGGATTGCTGGGACTTTTTCGCAAAGCTTTTGCGCCGTCATTCGCCCTGCTTTAGCAGTGCTTTCTTGCAAATGGTCGGAATTAAGAGAATCGATCGCAATTTGAGCCATCTCTACTATTTCCGAGCCAGCTTGTGCCAGCTTCTGACATAGCTCTAAATTTTCGCCCACTACGAGTAACGCCCCGATCCACCCACCAGATTCCAGGGCTATTTTCAGAACTTGTAAGCAAGAATGCCAATTTGAACCTATTAGTTCTAGTATGATTCTTGGCGCTATAGTCGAATTTTTCATTTACTCTCAGCAGAATAACAATTTGTAGTCACCAGAGGGATATATTTTAGGCAAATAAGCTTTATTTTCCGAGAATGGGTCGAAAAGTAAGGTTTTTTAGGATGAATTAAGTTGCCTAAAGCCCCTAAGCTAAAAGAAGATTTAAAGGCTGACCTAAATTTGAGTGACGCGCCTTTTTCAGTCGCTTTCACGCTTTTGCAGCAAGCCCTAAAAAAATATTATTTTTTATACCATTGTCCCTGATCCCATTGTCCCTGAGAGAAGTGGGGTACGGACGCCTTGTCAACAATTCGTATCAGTGATGGGGAAATGCCAGTCAAACCCTTATGTGCTTTAGCGTATACGAACGAACCCAAGCTTGGTAATCATTTCCTGGCCCTGGCCGGTGAGCAAGAACTTCGCGTAAGCTTCACCTGCTTGCTGTTCTACTTGACCGTTCTGTTTAATTATCACAAATAAGTTGCGTGCGATCGGATAAGTCCCCTGCTGAAATGCCTCAATGTTCGGCTGGTTGCGTTGAGTGGGGCATTGTGAGGGTGGCACGAAAGGTTCTTGGTAAGGGGGTATCCACTCACCAGCCTTGCGGCCCAAGGGCAAGGATTTGATGCTGCACTGCGGTACCACTTCTGGCGCTGAAGCATAGTAAATTCCACCAGGACTGGTAGCTAGCTTTCGCAGCGCTGCAGTGGTAGTGGGGACAAACTCAACTCTCGAACTGAAGTTTTCACCTCTGAGGATGTCTTCTCTAAACATTTCAACCGTACCACCAGACCCATCTGGACGCGAATATGGCTCGATCGGCAAATCGGGGCCACCCAGTTCTTTCCAGTTAGTAACATTGCCGGTGTAGATAGATTTTAGCTGGTCTAAAGTCAAACCTTGAATATTCAGGTTTGGGTTAACTGCTACTGCTAAACCGTCAATAGCAACAGCAACTTGTTTAAGACCGAAACCGCGCTGCTGAGCCTGATTGTATTCGCGATCGAGAATTGGTCGGGAGGACTGTGCAAAATCAAGTTTACCGTCCAGTAACATCTTGATTCCGGTGCCAGAACTGGGAGTATTGCCAACTGGCTCAACATAACGCAATCGAAATTCGGGCCGCGCCGCTTGAACAGCAGAGTCTACTGATAGTCGAATTGGTGCCCAAGACGTACTCCCACCATAATTGAAAAGTCCAGAAGGAATGTTCTGCACTTGGGGAAAATCTTCAAGGTTTGATTGTCCAGATTGCTTGATACCAGGATTTGACCCGGTGGGTGTTTCAGAATTAGAAGCATTTGGGCTTTGTTTGCCTAAACCACCTATGTTAATTGCGGAACTTTGGGTAAACCACCAAAATCCTCCAGCCACTAATCCTAATGTAATTATTAGGGCTAAAACCAAAACTCCAGTTTCGTTTTTCTGAGACATAGATAAATTCCGATTTCTTCAAAAACTTTTGTTATTTAATTCGCACAAATCCAGCCTTTTTAATTAGTTCTTGCCCTTGGTTTGTCAACAATAATTTTGCATAAGCTTCCCCAGCTTCTTGGTCGGACTGACCATTTTCTTTAATTACCACAAATAATCGACGAGTTATTGGATATTCACCACTTAAAAAAGCTTCGGCATTCAGTTGGTTCCGCTGACTGGGACAACGCTCTAGAGGTACAAAAGGTGGTTTGTAAGGCGGAATTAACTGCTCCAAATTGCGGCCTAGCGGCAATGCTTTGACCTTACATTGCACTACTAATAGTGGCGCTGAAGCTTGAAATATAGCTCCTGGTTCAGTAGCAACTTTACGCAAAGCCTCTGTTGTAGTAGAAACAAATTGAATATGGCTGTTAGAATCTTTATCTCCTTTACGGTAGGGCTTGATTTTCAAGTTGGGGCCACCAAGTTCTCTCCAGTTGGTAATCTTACCTGCGTAAATATTGTTGAGTTGGTCTACAGTCAAACCAGGAATGTTTAGGCTAGGATTCACGACAACAGCAAAGGCATCAATCGCTACTGGAATTTCTTTGAGCGTAAAACCCCTTTGTTTCGCTTGCTCATATTCTTTATCTTCAAGTGCGCGAGAAGAATGAGCAAAAGATAGTTGATTGTCTAATAACATAGCGATACCCGTACCAGAACTAGGTGTATCGCTATTGGGATGAGTGTAGCGCAAGCGAAACTGAGGCCAAACTGTTTGAATTGCTGGATCTAAGTCACGGCGAATAGTAGCCCAAGTAGTGCTTCCACCATAGTTGAATAACCCTTTTGGTACGCGCTTTACCTGGGCAAAAGTTTCGATGTCAGATTGTGCGGATTGATTAGATTGATTGTTTAATAAACTGCCAGAGTTAACACCCGATCTACTGGTGAACCACCAAAAACCTGCGCCTACTAAACTGGCGGTGATTATAATTGCTAAAACTAAAATAGTTGTTTCGTTTTTGTGAGACATAAACAAATACCATTTGGTAATCACAAATTGATTATCTAATTTGTACAAATACAGCTTTTTCTATCAAAGCTTGACCCCGAATTGTAGAGTTTTGATGGATTCAAAAAACAATTAAACGATCGCATTTAACCGAACAACTAACGCTGTTGCGACACTGGTACAAAATCGTAGCCAGTTCTAGAACGGTTACCGGGTAAGATTTGCACTAGCTGGATGTTAGCATTGCGATCGCCAGATGGCAAAAAACGAATGGTGCCAGAAGCACCTGTTGTCGAAAAGTCTGATGAAGAAAGAGCTTGTTGTACTCCCGTTCGCGTCGGATTGCGCTGGAGTGCTACAATTAGCGATCGCACCGCATCATAGGCTAGCGCTGTTCGCCAGTTTACATCCGCACCCCAAAGTTTTCTAGACTGCTGGGAAAAGCTTAACTTGGGATCGGCGTCAATGTGCCAGGGAACTGCTACTGTCATCCCAACTGCTTCCTCAGCGCCGATTTCCAATGTTTTCGGTGTATAAACGTCATCTCCCCCAAGCAATTTTAAGCGTTTGCGGTTGACACGAACAACTTGGAGCGCTTTGTCTAAGCTTTCAGTATTGGCTGCTAACATTAACACCTGTGCGCCCCGTTGAATTGCCTGTTCAACACTTTTAGACGCACTAAAATCGGGACCCGATAGGTCAAACTCAGCCGATACTTGTCCGCCTCCCAAAGAAACAGCGGTAACGAATTCAGATTTAAGAGATAGGCTATAGGAACTCTGGGAGTTGAAGAAAACCGCTGCGTTTTTTTGCTGTAATTTTGTCAGCATATAATCGGCTAAAGCCCTTGCAGCAATGTAATCGCTGGGAACAGTTCGGAAAACGTAGCGGCTGAAGTTTGAAAGTTTTACAGAAGTACTGACTGGAGAAATAGCAACGAGTTGTCCCGATTGATAAACAGTTCCTGCTGCTAGGGTTACATCGCTGGCATAAGGGCCTACCACACCTAATATTTCCTGATTTTTCACTAATTCTGTGGCAACTTGCTTGGCAGTTTCTGGATTGTTGTCGTCATTTGCGATCGCTACTTTTAACTTTACCCCATTAATTCCACCAGCTTGATTGATTTCATTTTGGGCTTGAGCGACGCCGCGCAGAATTTCCGAAGCTCCGTTGGGGTCTGTACCAATTGGCACAGATACACCGATTGTGTAACTTTTTTGCGATCTAATTCGGGCATTATTGACAAATATCAGGGCTTCTGGGTCGTTACGATTTGCTCGCAAAGATGTTTCCAGATTAGAAATAGCTTTGGAGAAGTTTGCATTTGCGATCGCTTCAATTCCTGCCTGTTTTTCCGGTCGGACTTCTCCCGGCATTAAAGTCTTATTCCCGAAACTGATGCGCTGTTGCGGAGATTGATTAGCAGGTAGATTTTGACTGGTTTTTTCCTTGTCTGAGAACCCATATTTTCCGTTAAACCACCACAAGCCGCCGCCCACTAATCCCAATGTAATCAGAAGGGCTAAGACTAGAATTTTGGTTTCGTTTTTTTGAGACATGGAAGACTTTGTGCTAGAAGTTAAAACATTATGGAAAGTAGTTTATAAATCAAACGAAATAGAGCTGTTACTGCGATCGCTAACAATCCTGCCCCAATGACCAAAATAACGAAATCTGGAAAAGCTAGTCCAGCACGCAAAAACGGGAGAAACCAGACGATCGCAAACCCAATACCCCCAATAATCAGCAGATCGACCTTTTCGATCGTCCGGCGGTACTGGGCAAAGATTAGACCGCCTAAAATTAGCATTCCCAATCCTATGCTAATCGGCGACAATCCTAGCAGACTGTGAAGGGCAATTCCCAAAAGTCCGGCCATCATACCGCTGAATCCCCCGTTACCCAACAATTCCAGCGTGGAAAAGGCCCCAACTGCACGTCTTGATGGCATACTGGTCGGCTGGGCGACCGCAGTCAGGGGCGGTTGAGTAGTGGATGGGGGGGGAACTGTGGGCTGTGATATAGAGGGAGGAGGGGGTGTCTGCGGTGGTTGGTGTGGAGTGAGTGCCGCCAGCACTTCTTGAGCTGATTTAAAGCGTAAATTTGGGGTTGGTAGAAGCATCCGGTCTAAAACATTGGCGTTGCGATCGCTCACTTGAACAAAGTTTCTCCAATTCCACTTGTTAGTATAAGAATCGAATAGTTCCTTCGGCTCTTTGCCTGTCAGCAATGTCAGACAAGTCACAGCTAAAGCATACAAATCAGTTGATGGGTAGACTTGACTACCAGACATTTGTTCTGGAGGGGCAAATCCCATTGAATAAATTCCGGTGGAACCCCCAGTTGAGGCTACTTTCGTCACTTGTTTGACTGCCCCAAAATCTAGCAGGTACAGACGACCTTGGCGATCGCGCATAATGTTGGAAGGCTTGATATCGCGGTGAATAGAACCCTGTTCGTGAACAAACTGCAATACCGATAGAATTTGCCGCAATACTTCCAATACTTCATTTTCTGAAAACTTGCCTTTTTTATCTAGTTCTTCTTCAAGATCTTCCCCATCTATGTATTCCTGCACAAGATAAAAAAATTGATCTTGCTTTCCGGGCGGAAAACTTGGGACATTTAATTCAAAGAAAGCAAACAATTCTGGAATCTGGGGGTGTTGGTTGCCCAATTCCTCCAAAACTTCTGCTTCCCTAGAAAACAGATTTTGAGCAGTTACAAACTGCTGCGGCGTTAAATACCCAGCAGGTTTGAAGAGTTTTACCACGCACCGACGCATGGCTGGCGTATCGCGATCGCGTGCCAGAACTGCCACTCCAAATCCTCCCTGCCCCAACAGCTTCAATGGCAGATAGCGGTCTCTTAATATCAGGGGCATCCCGCAGGTCATACAATACTTTTGAGACACCCTCTTAAGAGTAGCCGGATCGTCTAAATCCGAGAACAGATTAAGGGGTCGAGGGCAGTTTGGACGAGTGCAGTAAATTTCCATAAATTAGGAACTTGGTATTAGTAGTCGGGGATTAGCAAAAGTTAAAAGATAAAAGGCAAAAAAAACTTGATTTCTGGTTTCTTTTGACTTTTGACTTTTGACTTTTGACTTTTGACTTTTGACTTTTGCCTTGTCAAGCCCCAGCCCCTTTAACTGCCGTTGGTCGAGACACTTTTATGTGGTTCCCCAGCAGTTGCTTTATGGGAATAACCAATTACTGAAGGTGTTTCTAGAATATCTTTTCCCCATCCCGGATTGGCAAACAGGGGCAGTATTTCGCGGCTAAAGGCTTCTGCTGCTTTTGAACGATAACGATTGGGACTGGCAATCACCGATAGCATCCGCTTGACGACCACATCTTCAATTGTGGCGCGGTGGAGAAAACCCATCTGCAACTCTTTTTCTATTGCCGAAATGGAAACGAAAGCAGCTCCTAGCCCCGACTGGACGGCATTTTTAATTGCCTCAATCGAATTTAATTCCATTTCGACTTTTAGACGGCGAGTATCGATGCCCCAGCGCGTCAGTACCTGGTCAATCACCTTACGAATGGTCGATTGGGAGTCTAAAGCTATAAATTGTAGCTTGTAGAGGTCATCTTTTTGGATGATATCGACTTTAGCAAAGGGATGAACTACAGGCAAAATTAGTGCCAACTCATCTTCTAGGTAAGGCTTTATTTCCAAAGCTTCTACCAGTTCCGAAGGAATTTCCCCTCCAATAATAGCGAGATCTACTTGTCCGTTCGCCACACTCCATGCTGTACGCCGTGTGGAGTGAACGTGCAATTGCACGGATACATCCGGGTATTTTTGCCGGAATAAGCCAATCATGCGGGGCAGGAGATATGTCCCGGTGGTTTGACTGGCTCCTACAATTAAGGTGCCACCCTGAAGGTTTTGCAGATCTTCGATCGCGCGACAAGTTTCTTCACAAAGTGATATTATTCTTTCGCCATAGCTGAGCAGGAGATGACCGGCTTCTGTCAGTTGTGCCCGTCGCCCCCCTCGGTCGAATAACGGCACATCCAACTGCCGCTCTAAGTTTTGCACCTGCAAGCTGACGGCGGGTTGCGAGACATAAAGACTGTCGGCAGCGCGTTTGAAGCTTCCCTCGGCGGCGATCGCCTTAAGAATACGCAACTGATCTAAAGTGAAAGGAAGGTCAGACATAACTGGCTTACCTGTAAAGGTGGAAGGAGCCTTGAGCGAAAAAACTATGACTGTCTGGGCTTTGAAAAAGCGCTTAGAGCGAATTATTGTTGTGATGCCTCTGCTGAAATCGAAATTAACATAACGAGGGATCGTTTCCACTGAGAATATTTGTGGCACGAACTGTGGGGTAATCGATCGAAGTGAAATTTCTTAAGTATTTATGATGTTATTTGCTTGGCTGACTCCCAGCCATTTCGCTATTCTGGGGTTGCTTTTGGGTTTTGCGATCGCTCACAGCGGTTTAGCTGCCCTCCGTCCGTGGGGTGAAAAACAGATTGGCCCCAGGGCTTACCGCATTCTGTTTGCTCTGGTTAGTCTGCCGCTAGCTGTCGTAACAATCCTTTACTTTTTTAACCATCGGTACGATGGCTTGCAACTATGGCAAGTTCAGGATATACCGGCAGTGCAACCCTTGGTATGGGTGTTGTCAGCTGTGTCTTTCCTGTTTCTCTATCCTGCTACATTTAACCTGCTGGAAATTGCTGCGATCGAAAAACCTCAAGTTCATCTCTACGAAACTGGCATTATTCGCATCACCAGACATCCTCAGATGGTGGGACAGGTAATCTGGTGCATCGCTCACACACTCTGGATTGGTACCACTTTTACCGCAGTCACGTCAATTGGCTTGATTCTGCATCATTTGTTTGGCGTCTGGCATGGCGATTATCGCCTTCAGTCTCGTTATGGCGAAGCCTTTGAAGCGGTGAAAGCTCGCACTTCTGTTATTCCCTTTCTCGCTATGCTCCAAGGGCGTCAAACGTTTGTATGGCGGGAGTTTATTCGGCCAGCTTACCTGGGTTTAGGTGTTTTTGTGCTGCTGTTGTGGTGGGCTCACCCACTTTTAATGAGGGTTACTGCTAGCGTTCGCTTTTAGTAGGGGCTAGGGGCTAGGGAAGTCAAAAGTCAAAAGTCACTCATTCAAAAGTCAAAAGTCAAAATGGGCATGGGGGAGGGGGCTAGAGGGCAGCAGGTGAGATTTACCAATCCAAAATCCAAAATCCAAAATCCAAAATCTAAAATCTACCAATAAGCCACACGATCCCGAATCGATGTAACATGATCCCAACGCCATATCAAACCCATATAAACCTTAGCTTGAGGGATCATGCTGCTGTCGGTTAACGAACGGACGTTTACACAAGAAGTTTTAAAATCTCCCATTCCGGTGCTAGTTCATTTTTCGGCTCCCTGGTGTGGTTTGTGTCGAATGATTAGCCCCCAATTAATTCGGTTTCAGGCAAAATGCGGCCAAAACGTCAAGCTAGTAAGTATTAATGCTGACGATAATTTTAAACTGGCTCATAGTTATCAACTGACAACTTTGCCAACCCTGATTTTGTTTGAAGACGGCCTGATTGCGTATCGTCTCGATCGTTTCCAAGGTCGGGATGACCTTTCTGCGGCATTGGATTCCATTTGCCTGGGTTATGCAGACCGTAGCAAACGCCAACGCTTAGAGCCGATCGAATATCAAAGTTATTCCGCATAGCTTGGGGAAGGGGCCAGGGGCAAGCGATTGCTGCTTGCCCCTTACCCCCTCCCCCACAAAGCCAGGGCAAGTTCTTCACCACCCCACCCAGATTAATCTGGGTGGGGTATTTTATGGAACCAGAGAAGGCGAAGATGTGTGTCACAATTGTTAACGGTTTTGCTGTCCCTTGAACGAACAACTTTAAAGTAGGCATTAGTGATGGAACCGATCTATCAGTATGCTTGGCTAATACCCGTCCTGCCCCTTTTCGGGGCGATGTTAGTCGGCATCGGGCTGATTTCGTTTAATAAATTTACGAACCAGTTGCGGCAGTTGAATGCCGTGTTTATAGTCTCCCTGCTGGGAGCGGCAATGGTTCTATCCTTTGCTTTGCTCTGGAGTCAATTTAAAGGCCACGAACCCTATATCCGCACCCTGGAATGGGCGTCGGCTGGTAATTTTCATCTCCAAATGGGCTATACGATCGATCATCTGACAGCCCTGATGTTAGTAATCGTGACGACGGTAGCCTTCCTGGTCATGGTCTATACAGATGGCTACATGGCTCACGACCCTGGTTATGTACGCTTCTACGCCTACCTGAGCCTATTTAGCGCATCGATGTTGGGTTTGGTAATTAGCCCAAACTTGGTGCAGGTTTATATCTTCTGGGAACTCGTCGGGATGTGTTCCTACTTGCTGATTGGCTTTTGGTACGATCGCAAGGCAGCAGCAGACGCTTGTCAAAAGGCGTTTGTTGTCAACCGGGTAGGCGACTTTGGATTGCTGCTGGGAATTCTCGGTCTTTATTGGGCTACCGGCAGCTTTGAGTTTGATGTTATGGGAGCCCATCTACACGCTTTTGTAGAATCGGGCTATGTCAGCGCCGGTTTGGCAGCTTTGTTGGCGATTTTAGTATTTATGGGGCCGGTGGCGAAATCCGCTCAAGTGCCGTTGCACGTTTGGTTGCCGGATGCGATGGAAGGCCCAACCCCCATCTCAGCTCTCATCCACGCAGCGACGATGGTGGCTGCTGGGGTATTCCTGATTGCGCGGATGTATCCGGTGTTTGAAGACATCCCTGTGGCGATGAATACGATCGCCTGGACGGGTGCTGTCACAGCCTTTGTTGGGGCAACCACCGCTATTACCCAAAACGACATTAAGAAGGGTTTGGCCTATTCCACGATGTCCCAGCTGGGCTACATGGTAATGGCAATGGGGGTAGGTGCATACAGCGCTGGGTTGTTTCACCTGATGACCCACGCTTACTTCAAAGCGATGCTGTTCCTTGGTTCTGGGTCGGTGATTCACGGCATGGAATCAGCGGTCGGTCACGACCCTGCTTATGCTCAGGATATGCGGATGATGGGCGGTCTCAGGAAATATATGCCGATCACCGCAATTACCTTTTTGATCGGAACTTTGGCTATCTCCGGTATCCCACCGTTTGCAGGATTCTGGTCAAAAGATGAAATCCTGGGTTCTACCTTTCAAGCTAATCCAGTTCTGTGGGCGATCGGCTGGGTGACCGCTGGAATCACCGCTTTCTATATGTTCCGAATGTATTTGACCACCTTTGAGGGCAAATTCAGAGGGAACGAAGAAGATGTGCGGAACAAGATTACAGCAGAAGTGTTACAGAGTCAGGGTTTAGCTTTTGGCCCTGGCGCGATGAATCCGCAAGAACTGACCGTAGAAGAAGCTCACGATAGTCACAGTCACGGTCACAGTCATAGCCATTCTCCCCACGAGTCACCGATTACGATGACTCTGCCGCTGATGATTTTGGCGATTCCCTCGATGCTGATTGGCTTGATAGGAACTCCTTTTGGCAATTACTTCGAGGAATTTATCCATCCGGCGACAGAATTAGTGGCCGAGTTGCCAGCAGAAGCAGGACACGAAAACTTGACAGAATTCCTGATTATGGCAGGCAGTTCTGTCGCGATTTCGTCGATCGGAATTACGCTGGCTTTCTTGATGTACTTTTGGGGCAAGATTGATGCGAATGCGATCGCGCAAAAAATCCCCTTCTGGTATAAGCTGTCGAAAAACAAGTGGTACTTTGACGAAATTTACAATAACCTCTTCGTTCAAGGTAGCCGCCGCTTAGCCAGAGCAGTTATGGAAGTAGACCTCAAAGTGGTCGATGGTGCTGTCAACCTAACAGGCTTAGTTACCCTCTTAAGCGGTGAAGGTCTGAAATACTTGGAAACGGGCCGCGCCCAATTCTACGCCTTGATCGTGTTTGCAGCAGTCCTCATCACCGTGATTTTCTTTGGCGTAACGTGAGAAGAAGGGGCTAGGAGCTAGGGGCTAGGGGCTAGGGAAGAGGGAAGAAAATTGCTGCCCCACTCCCCCACATCCCCCACTCCCCCACTCCCCCACTCCCCCACTCCCCCACTCCCCCACTCCCTTACTCCCCCACTCCCCATTTCCTATTCCCCATTCCCTTATTCCCAATGAATTTTCCTTGGCTGACAACGATAATCCTGTTTCCCATCGCGGCGTCCCTGCTGATACCGATCGTGCCGGACAAAGACGGCAAAACGGTGCGATGGTACGCCCTCACAGTCGGACTGATTGATTTTGCTCTGATTGTTTACGCTTTCTACACCCAGTACGACTTAAGCAATCCAAATCTGCAACTGGTAGAAAGCTATGCCTGGGTGCCTCAACTCGACTTAAATTGGTCGGTTGGGGTCGATGGGTTATCTATGCCTCTCGTGTTGCTGACTGGTTTCATGACAACCCTGGCAACTTTGGCAGCTTGGCCGGTAACGCTAAAGCCGAAGTTGTTTTATTTTTTGATGCTGGCGATGTACGGCGGTCAAATAGCCGTGTTTGCTGTCCAGGATATGCTGTTGTTTTTCCTGGTATGGGAACTGGAATTGATTCCGGTTTACCTGCTGCTGTCAATCTGGGGCGGTAAGAAGCGCCTTTACGCGGCTACTAAGTTTATTTTGTACACAGCGGGCGGTTCGCTATTTATTTTGGTAGCGGCGCTGGCGATGGCGTTCTACGGCGATACTGTGACGTTCGATATGAGTGCGATCGCCGCTAAGGACTACGCCCTGAATTTCCAACTTTTGATGTATGCAGCGTTTCTGATTGCTTACGGGGTTAAGCTGCCGATTATTCCATTACACACTTGGCTTCCCGATGCTCACGGTGAAGCTACCGCACCAGTACATATGTTGCTGGCTGGTATTCTCCTGAAAATGGGGGGATATGCCCTGCTGCGGATGAATGCGGGGATGTTACCTGACGCTCACGCAGTTTTCGCGCCAGCTTTGGTGATTTTGGGCGTTGTGAATATTATTTACGCCGCTCTCACTTCTTTCGCTCAGCGGAACTTGAAGCGCAAAATTGCTTATTCGTCAATATCTCACATGGGATTTGTGCTAATTGGGTTTGCTTCTTTTACCGATTTGGGCACCAGTGGCGCAATGCTGCAAATGATTTCCCACGGTTTGATTGGGGCGAGTTTGTTCTTCCTGGTGGGAGCGACTTATGACCGGACGCATACTTTAATGTTAGATGAAATGGGTGGCGTCGGTCAGAAAATGCGTAAGATGTTCTCGATGTGGACAGCTTGTTCGCTGGCGTCTTTAGCATTGCCGGGAATGAGCGGTTTTGTGGCAGAGTTGATGGTGTTTGTCGGTTTTGCAACCAGCGATGCTTACAATCCCACTTTTAAAGTGGTGGTGGTATTCTTGGCAGCGGTTGGTGTTATTTTGACGCCGATTTATCTGCTGTCGATGTTGCGAGAGATTTTTTACGGCCCGGAAAACAAGGAGTTAGTCGCACACGAAGCTTTAATCGATGCGGAACCGCGAGAAGTGTTTATTATTGCTTCTCTGTTGGTGCCGATTATTGGGATTGGGTTTTATCCCAAACTTGTGACTCAAATGTATGATGCCACAATGGTGAAGCTGACGGCCCGATTGCGTGCGTCGGTGCCAACGCTAGCGCTGAAAACAGAAGATACAGCTGTGCCGATGGCGTTGCAGCAAATGATGCGTGCGCCGGTAATTGGCGATTGATGAAATGCTCGATGCCGTTATGTGCGGCTAGAGGAATAAAGCCCCCATCAGGGGGTTTTTTGTTCGGGGAATTTGATGTTATAGCAAATCCGCTTGTCTAAACTCTTTTTTACCCGACGACTAAAGTCGCGGCTACACAAACAAAGCCCGCCTGTGCGGGCTTCAAAAAAAGGGGTAGTTAACCCGGATGTGGTATTAAGAATGAAAATTGGCGTTGGTACACAAATATATCAAGATGCCTTGAAGAATTCTAGCCACTGAATTTCCCCATCTTCTGCATTATCAATAGGTGGAACAACAGCAGCAAAATTAGTTTCTTTTGGCTGAAATACCTGTTTACCCTGCTGAGATAAATTAACTCGGTTAAGTTCCAATCTGATACGCTTTTTAAACTTACTTTTACGGCTGTGTTTTAGCAATGCACCTGTACCTATTACACCCAACGCCACTAAAGTCCAAGCAGTAGAAGATTCTGGAATATTGCGAGTGGTTCCGTTACCATCAAAATCAAACCCCCCACCATTCGGGTCAGATGGGTTAAACGAACCGCCGCCAGATGGGTTAGTAACGTTGTTCTTGCAGGGATTGGGATACAAGCTATATGCCTTAGCTGACTCAGTACCCATTACTATTGTTACTGATATCGCTGCTGCGATCGGTAAAAAACTACTTTTCCTCAACATCTTCATCAAACTTACCTCTTTAACGATAATTACCCTTGAAAAATTTTACCTTAAATTCGCTAGCAGCAAATTGCCAAGCCAAAACAGCAAGTAACCGAAAACCCAAACAATATAGATTAAACAGCAAGGTGCATAAGCTGCTAAAATTAATTGGTCGTTCGGTCGTTCTAAACTTGGTTCTCCCTTTAGCATCTGAGCGTAAAATTTAAAAGACTTTTGACGCAAATTGTTAATTCCAGTCATAGCTACTGCTAAATAGTAACCATCAAACCGATTCAGCGGATTAAGATTTAAAGCCAGTGTCAGTTGTGCTGCTACCATCAGCAAGTAGCTAGTTTGATGCAGCCAAGTTACTGAATTTGACAACATCCAGATCCATAAAGCTATTGCCCAAATTACCAACTGACACAGCACTCCAGCTACCATTACTAAAGCTCTTTGTCTGCGTTTTACCAAACTGTAAGCATCGGTAGTATTAGTATAAGCTCCCGGTAGCAAACATATAAACATTAATCCGATTTCTGGTACAATACCTCCGTAATGTTTTAAAGTAAAAGCATGACCGAGTTCGTGAAGAGAAACTACCAGCATTATCAGCAAAGCGAAGGGAAGAATTAGGTTAGTAAATCCCTTACTCCACAAATCACGACTTGCTTGGATGATTTCTGCTTGTCGCGATATGCCAATGGCAATAGAAGATGATAAAAATGCCAATAGTAACGCACTAAATATGGGATTAAAGATAAAGCGAACTTTATTAAGATGCTGCGTTAGCCAACTATCGGGATTGAATAGGGGAAACTTGAAAAAAAGTAATTGCAGTAAGGTGAATTTTCTGGGTGGTTTAGCT
Source organism: Argonema galeatum A003/A1 (assembly GCF_023333595.1). Classification (GTDB taxonomy): domain Bacteria; phylum Cyanobacteriota; class Cyanobacteriia; order Cyanobacteriales; family Aerosakkonemataceae; genus Argonema; species Argonema galeatum. The sequence goes on along the minus strand of NZ_JAIQZM010000005.1, from coordinate 124,393 downwards.
GGTTTGGTTCCTTCTAACATTCCCGTCGCTGCTAACATCTGCAACAGGTATTCTAGTTGCTCTCTGCTGATATCGTATTTTTCGATAATTTCTGGTAAAGGTAATTTCCCAAGTTGGGAAATTACAGGTTTATCGATATCGTTTACTTGCAGAAATGCGATATCTTCTGGATTGCGTAATAGCCAATAACCATCTGGGTGGCGTATCCACTGTACTGTTGGTTTGAGAGGGGGAATGGAAAAGTTGGGAATTTCAGGCGTTGGTTCAAGTTGTTGTTCTTTGGTTGCAGTTTCTAGTATTCCCAAATCGGTTAATTTTTGCTGGAATTTTACGACGAAATCATCTTCAATTGTTTGATGGCAAAGAAAAGAGCAGGAATCTTGTACTTGACCCATTGTAAACTGCCCCGTAAAGTGGCGCAGGGCGTGACCTTCAGTTGCTTCAAATTCGTAGCGGCGGTTGTCTGTTTTAGATTGCAGAATGACTTTATTGGCTTTGCGAAGTTGCCCTAATTGCCAATTGACGGTAATATCGGGACAGATGCTGTCCCGCCATTTTTTTGCATCTGTTTTTTTGCCCAACTGCATAAGTAAGGTATTGTAGATATTCCCTGCTGACAATTAATTGCTTAAGTGAAAACACTTAAATTCTCTGCTGAATGCTGTTTTGGTTTCAGTAAATATCTCGGATGACCGTGAAATTACTGAAAATAGGTATGTTGTTGCGCTTCAGCGCTTTAGCGCAACAACTTACCTACTACTAACTAGCAATTTGCGTTAATTAATTGAAAGTATACAACGAAAAGCTAAATTATTGCAGGTCTTCATTAAAAAAACATAATAAACATCGTTATGTAAAAGATTGTGTAAAGAGTATAGGAATTTACATTTAGTGTCTAAATTAAGTTGATATCATCTGACCGTATTTATAAAACAAATTTAGAAACGAGTCATGTAGGTGCGATCGCAAACTTCTGGCTTAGCTGTGAAAAGATATTTTTCGGTGATAAGCGATCGATCTAACTAGGCTAGGACTTACGCACTCAGATCCCCCTAAATCCCCCTTAAAAAGGGGGACTTTGACTGAATTTCCCCCCCTTTTTAAGGGGGGCAGGGGGGGATCTCTGGGTTTGAAAACACGCACTAGGGGGTATCTAGGTTTCAGACTTCAGTGCGTAAGTCCTATAGGCCCAAAAAGTCAATAAATCCAAAATCCAAAATCCAAAATCGAATGGGGGTGCGTATGAGTTGGTTTGAGAAAGGTGCCAAAAAGGGAAAGCAGCCTAAAAAATCTACGAAAAAGCAGATGTACTGGCCGGGAGAAACCTGCATCCTGGAACCAATTATTACTCCCAGCGCCCCGGTTGTCCCTGGAACCGACCATGCGATAAACTCGCTGATACTGGATTTTCACTTTTCTCTGCCAGATTTACATTTGGCAACAACTGGTTTGATTGACGCGCCAGATGGTACTATTCCTCACGTTACTGCTGGTGTTGATAGTCATGGGGTTGCAAGTACCTCAGTAGATCCTATCCATACTGGGGATGTGCCGATCGCTCATCCAGAGATCGAACCACTTCCTTATATTTATAATGATTTGGGCAATGCGGATTTTTGTCCGGCAGATCCGTTTAACCCAACCGATCCTAATCTGTTTCCTGTTGACCCTGGTGTTCCGGGTGTACCGATTAATCCCAATCCTGGGGCGGGTGGGGGTACGATCGGTTTTCCTGTCGATCCTAGCAATCCGCCGCCGATCGTACTACCCTTAGATCCGCCGGGGGGTGTAAGGTTTGATTTCAAGAAGGCAGACCAGCCGATTATCGGTGTGATCGATACTGGGTTTAGCGGTAATAATCCCGATATTGACTATAGCAATGTTACTTTAGGGCATGATTATATAGATAATGATGCCAATCCGTTGCTGCAAAACGGTGAGGGAAACGAACATGGTACTCATGTATTGGGCGTGATTGCAGCGAAACAGGATAACGGGATTGGCATTGATGGAATTAACGATAAAGTACCGATTTGGGTGAGTCGGGCGACTGGTTCGGGACATTGGGCTGATTCTCTGATAGAGTTTGTGAATCATGCCAAAGAGTCGGGACAACCGAATGCGGTGGTGAATCTGAGTTTGGATTTGACTCAGGTGAATCCCGATGGTAGTGTGACTACTCGTTATGAGTTTACCCCGGCTGAACGGGCGGCGCTAGAGTATGCCAGACAAAATCATGTTTTGATTGTGGCGGCGGCGGGAAATGATGGCGGCGTGATGTCCGTTTTGGGACAAGCTTCTCAGGAGTTTGACAATATTATTACGGTGGGGTCTGCTGATGGGACGCAGCGGGCGGATTATTCTAGTTATGGTTACGGTTTGGACGTGATGGCGGATGGGGGTACAACTGAACATCCGGTATTGTCTACCGTTGGTGATGGTGTGGGGACGATGGCGGGGACATCGGTAGCAGCGGCGGAAGTGACGGGTGCGGTGTCTCAGGTGTGGGCGGCAAATCCAGGGTTAAATTATCGTCAGGTAATTGATATTTTGGAGAAGACGGCGAGGGATTTAGAGACAGCGGGATGGGATGCACAAACGGGTTTTGGGTTGGTGGATATTGAGAAGGCGGTGGAGTTGGCGAAGGCGACAACGCCGGAAGAGTATAATCCTGAAAAGTTCTCTACGCCTACTACTTGGGATGGTGAAGGAAATGTAACACCTAGCGAACGCGCTGTTGCGACTCAATTTTTGGGCAAATACTATGAATGGGATTCCTACACTATTAAATCAGAAGATACGCTAAGTGCGATCGCTCTCCGAACAATGGGCAGTAGTTCAGCCACTTACTACAACTTTATTGCCCAGAAAAACGGCATTGCTAACCCCAACTTAATTTATCCGGGTCAAACAATCCTGATACCGCGACAAGTATCAGCACCAGTTAACTTAAACAATACGGTTGGATATGATGGTACTTCAACCATTCAAAGTTACATCGATACTTTAAATCGCAACGGTGGTAAAACCATCTTAGGTTCTCCAACTAATAACGTGCATTCCTGGCAAAGTGGTTACACCCAAGACTTTTCAGGCGGTTCTGAAGGCAAGGGTGCGATTATGAAAGCTAATGGCAGCACTAACTCTTACTGGGTTGGCAGTGACTTTTGGAGTAAATTCTTAGAAGTAGGTAGTGCAGGTGGAATTTTGCACTATCCTACATCCGATCGTTACAGCACCAATAGTGGTTGGCGACAAAACTTCCAAGGTGGTGCAATTCTCAAATCATCGAAAGGAATTTTCCCTGTATTTGGCGGAATTGGCGCTCACTATCTTAACAGCGAAAATGGCGAAAAAGGTCGATTAGGCTTCCCCATCAGTGGAGAAATTGCCATTGGTAATGGTGTGGTTATTCAAAACTTCGAGAACGGTCGGATTGTCTACGGTGATGGCCCAACTCGGACAGAAATGAATAGTCAGCCACCTAATCTTGTTACCTCTGTCACCATTAATGGCTACACAGTTAACGGTGACTTCTATTCAGTTTTCAAGAATTATCAAGGAACGCTTGGAAATCCGATTTCAGGAGTAGTTAATCACGCCAATGGTGTCACCGAGCAACTATTCCAAAATGGTTCCATTATCAGCAGCAAATATGGAACTTTCCCACTCTATGGTGACATTCGTCAAACATACTTGAATAATAGTGGATTGAACGGCTGGCTAGGTGCGCCAACCAGTGCAGAAGTTCCACAAGGTAACGGTGTGGTTAAGCAAACTTTTGAAGGTGGTTACATTATCTGGAATGGAAAGACCGCAACAGCTTATCGCACAGGTAGTAACAATCCGGTTCAGCCGATAACATCTACACCTACGCCTGCTTCAGTTCAGAATATTATTCTTAAGCCTGGAGCATCCAACTTGAATTTTTCACGGGGTCAAAAGTGGATTACTTCTACAGGCTATAAGTTTAGCTTCCAGCAAGATGGGAATTTAGTGTTGTATAATCCCCAAGGAAGGGCAATTTGGGCTACTGGAACTTTTGGTACAAATGTCGATAGATTTTCAGTTCAATCCGATGGCAATGTTGTACTTTACGATCACGGAAAAGCAGTTTGGGCAACGGATACCGCAGGCAATCCAGGTGCTTCGTTTGCAATTCAAAATGATGGGAACCTTGTTGTTTATTCGTCGAATGGCAAGCCGCTATTTAATACAGGTACGTATGGTGGCCGGACTGGTACATTTACAGCCTCCCAAAATTGGTTGAACAAACACAGTAATGGTGGTGGAAGTGGAAAATACTATCCTCAGCTTGCGTCTTTGACAAAAGCCAACTGGAATTATCAAAGTAAGGACAACTTGTTTTTTGATGGAAAACCTGGAAATGGAGAAAGTTTATCAGCAGTCAAACAAGTTTACTCCGATCTTTCTAATGGTATCTTTGGCTCTTATAAAGCAATGACGGCTGGATACTTTGATAACACAAATTATAGTGGCAAACACTATGGCATTGATATGGCTGGTCTCGCTGGTAACTCAGTGAAAACTGTCGTTGGAGGTACAGCTACTTTAGTGCAAAATATTGCTGGTAATTACTTTATAGGCATAAAAGGTGATGATGGCAATCTCTGGATTTATGGGCATTTAGAAAATTACTCAAAGGGGATTATTGGTAAGCGTGTAGAAGCTGGCACTAAGATTGGTACAGTTTTTGATGGTGCCTACTTTAATGGTAACTGGATGGCTCAACATTTACATTTGGAAGTTCATCAAGGTCATACATACAATCGTGCTAAGTCAATCAGCCCTCTTGAAGCTTACTGGAAATTAAGGAATTTATGACAACAGTAGAGTAGGGTGGGTAATACCCACCTTACGATTATCTAATTCCCTGATTTTCACTTGCTTTCTTGACGATCGCGATCGCACTCCCTCCCCCATTCTAAAGTGCGATCGCCCTTTTCCTCCCCCAACAAAAGAAACCGGGTTTTTCAGATCGCCTTTGCCTCTTAACCGATATCTTATGCAAAAACCCGGTTTCTCAACTTCAGGCGACCTCAACCATTTCTCCAAAGTGCGATCGCGTAGCGTGCCGTAGGCATATCGCGTTTTTTTGAGAATTGCGATCGCCTTTTCTCTCTTTCAACTAAGGGCGATCGCTTTTTTTGGGGATGGGGAGTGCGATCGAGCTTTTTGGGGGATGAGGAATGCGATCGCTTTTTTTGAGGATGGGGAATGCGATCGCTTTTTTGGGGATGAGGAGTGCGATCGCTTTTTTTGAGGATGGGGAATGCGATCGCTTTTTTTGGGGATGAGGAGTGCGATCGGGCTTTTTGGGGATGGGGAATGCGATCGCTTTTTTTGGGGATGAGGAGTGCGATCGGGCTTTTTGGGGATGGGGAATGCGACCGAGCTTTTTGGGGGATGGGGAATGCGATCGGGCTTTTTGGGGGATGGGGAGTGCGATCGAGCTTTTTGGGGGATGAGGAATGCGATCGTTTTTTTCGGGATGAGGAATGCGATCGAGCTTTTTGGGGATGAGGAGTGCGATCGAGCTTTTTGGGGATGAGGAGTGCGATCGAGCTTTTTGGGGATGAGGAGTGCGATCGAGCTTTTTGAGGATGGGGAATGCGATTTTCAAATTAGCTAGAAATGCGATCACCTTTTCCTCAAAACCTTTTTTAATCAAAGAGCGATCGCTACCAATTAATAACAGTTAAACTTGTTACCTTGGCAAACTCTCGATCTGCCGTCACCAAACTTGCTGAATTTTGGATTGCCATTGCTGCAATAACTGCATCCGGTAGTTTCAAGCGATGTTGCTGGCGAATTTCAATGATTTTCTCAATCAAAACAGCATTAATCGCAACTAAACCCAGAACCTCAACTCGTTGAAGAAACTGATCAAAAATCTCACGATCGTCTTGAGTCAGGCCGGGAAATACCAGAAACTCAATTTGGCTAATGACTGAAACTCCCAGCCAATCAGCATCTTTAAGTAATTCAATGAGTTGAATATTTCCTTGAAGCAGAGCCACAATAGCATTCGTATCCAACACATAGCGATTACCACTCATCCCGTAGATTCCTCTGCATTGTTACTGCATCTCCCTGCCAAGTTAATCGCCCCACCAAATCAGAGAAATCATAGTTAGGTTTCTGCTTCCCGTCTGACGAAACTGGATTCAAAACTACTAAAATTTCCTGTTCTTTTAGCAATCGTAACGCAGCCCTTACCACTTCAGAAGCTGATGAGTACCTACCGTTTTTGACTGTTGACTGAACAAACTGCTCTAGTTCAGGATTTAACGATATGTTCATGATGTTGAGTCACCTATTAGAGTCAACTACTCTTCCTAAAAATAACATAAAATATCACATTTCGTCTGTTTGGGGATGGAAGGGCGATCGCTTTTTGGGGATGGGGAGTGCGATCGCTTTTTTGGGGATGAGGAGTGCGATCGCTTTTTTTGAGGGATGGGGAATGCGATCGCGTTTTATTTTTTCTCAACGAAGGGCGATCGCTCCTCCCTCATGTCCCCCCCTTTTTAAGGGGGGTTAGGGGGGATCAAACCCAACAATTCCTGACAAACTCCCTCAAAACCCCGCAAGACCTCAACATTCGTAAACCTGACCACTTTGAGTCCATATCCCTGTAAAATATTTGTTCTTTCTGCATCATATTGTTTCCCCTGTTCTGTAAAATGACTCTCCCCATCAACCTCAATCACCCACTTTAAAGCAGCACAATAAAAATCCACAATAAAATTGTCGATCGGTCGTTGTCTCAAAACTCGAAAAGGGAAATTTCTCAGAAAATCTTGCCAAAGTTTTTTTTCTGCTGGGGTTGGGTTTTTCCGCAGTTCCTTGGCGATGGGGATGAGTTTTTGGTTGTAAGGTAGGTGGAAGCTGGAGTCATTTAATCTGGGCATGATCCCCCCTAACCCCCCTTAAGAAGGGGGGGACTGGATGTTAATATGAATTATAGTTGAAGGGGCGATCGCGTTTTTTGGGGATGAGGAGTGCGATCGTGCTTTTTGGGGATGAGGAATGCGATCGGTTTTTTTGGGGATGAGGAATGCGATCGAGCTTTTTGAGGATGGGGAGTGCGATCGGTTTTTTTGAGGGATGGGGAATGCGATCGCTTTTTTGAGGATGAGGAATGCGATCGCCTTTTATTTTTTTCTCAACGAAGGGCGATCGCTTTTTTGGGGGATGAAGAGTGCGATCGCTTTTTTTGAGGGATGGGGAGTGCGATCGCTTCCTCATACTCTTAGGCGATCGCAAATTCACTTAGTTTCCGGTCTTCTGGGTGATGAAATGCCAAAACAATATCCTGCGTAGGGACACCGAGAGCAAGTAAATCTTGAGTTATTCCTTCCTCCGTTTCATCCCTTTCTAGCCAAAACTTCTCAGCCACAATTCGCAAGTGTAAAATTGTACTGTGAACCCGGCGATCGCCATTCCAGCCCACACAGATTAACAAGTAATTATCTAAGTGACTAATTGCCAGCAATTCAAGCTCACCATAGCTGGGTTTATACTTGGCATAATCGTCGATAATTCTTTGAGCAATTTGTCGATAATAATTTAATCTTTCCATAGAACAATCTCCTCTCTCTCTGGATTAAAAACAAAGAAAATAATTTCTCTTTCCTTGATAAACAACTGAATTGATGGACGTTGAAAAAAATTGTAATAAATCCTTTCAGGAATCGCCAGATAAAGAATGCGCTGAGGCTCTTGCTTTGCTATAAACGTAGAGTAAAGATAATATTGACCAATTGCTCTTTCTAGTTCCGTTACAGGTGAAGGACTCAGAAATGCCTTGATCTCGATCGCAATCTTTCTCTCGCATTTTTCTGCCACAATAAATTTTTCGGCTCCCAGATCGGCATAGATAGTCAAATCCTCAAATTCGATAGTTAGAGGATCGTGAGTTATTTTCCAGCCATCTTTGACAAGGGCAACTCTGACTAGATCGTGGTAGGTATCTAAGCGGGGCATAGAGCTAATTTAATTTACATATCAGTATAGCTGACCAGATCAGACTTTTGGGGATGCAGAGGGCGATCGCTTTTTTGGGATGGGAGGGCGATCGCTTTTCTGGATGGAGGGGCGATCGCTTTTTTGGGGATGAGAGTTTTTTGGGATGAGAGGGGCGATCGCTTGTTTGGGGATGAGAGGGCCCTCTCTCTTTTTGTTGTGTAAAAATGATATCATCCTACAATTCCTAAAACCTATATATTAAAAATAAACCATTGACACAATCTCATCAACCCACTAATGCAGAAACACCCTGCATCATTAATGAAAGAAAACTTGATTACTTATTCAATGTAAACATAAAACCAGATGCTCATAATTCAAATAGAGCCTGACAAAATTGCCAACAACTAAATCGCTTGGGATTTGATGACGATTCAGAATCACGTCAATTTATTCAAACTCATCTTGAGCAAACTGTAAAGCTAAAAAGTAATATTGTTAGGCGATTTAATGAGAGTTTTATAAATAATAATACAGGGGAAGAGGGTGAAGTAGATACAGAGGTGAGAGATTCGCTTTTACCAGGCAGAACCGGAAAATTTGCCCAAGTACAAAGTTCATGGGAAGTCCTACCCGATGGAACACTCCGCAAATTAGAATTTTTGGTGGCTCCACAAAGTGAAGAGTTAAAGACTTTAGTTCAAGTTGAACTGCGACCGAGAATTAAAGTTGATTGTTCAACTCTCAGTCTTTGTCCGATCGCGGCTTAGTTTTTATGGAATAGAAAGGCGATCGCCTTTTTTCAATTTTTCTCAGCAGTGCGATCGCGTAGCGTGCCGTAGGCATATCGTTTTTTTGGGGGATGAGGAATGCGTTCGCGCAGCGTGCCGTAGGCATATCGCTTTTTTTGAGGGATGGGGAGTGCGATCGGTTTTTTGGGGGATGGAGAGTGCGATCGCTTTTTTTGGGGATGGGGAGTGCGATCGCTTTTTTTGAGGGATGGGGAATGCGATCGCTTTTTCTACCACAAATGCGTTCGCTTTTTATGTCAATCAAAACGGATTCACAATTCTTGTTTTCTTTTCAATCAGTTGATCAGCCTGCATATCCTCTGAATATAAAATATTAAAATTATACTGCAAAGCCGTAGCAAGAACAAGGCTATCCCAATAGGTATAACCGTATTTTGAATTAATTTCTAAAGCCGCGATCACTTTGAAAACATCTATTTCTACAATAGTAAAATTTGTCACCATTTCCAAAATAATCTGTTTCGCTTCATCTTTGGGTTTTAACTTCTTTTTTATTAGTACATTATAGATTTCACCCAGAATCTGAGTGCTAATAATAATCGAGGTAAAGTTATTATTAACTAACTCTCTCACCTTCCCAGACTTATCAGGTATATTTTGGGCATAAAGATAAATCCAAATGTTAGTATCAAATAACACCTTATCTTTCATAAAGTTCCTCTCTATTAAATTGGTAGTCATCAGGGAGAGTAAAAGAAGACCGCTCTACAAACTCAAAAAATCGTTGCTTTTTGACTTCAATTTCATCATTCTCAACAAGAATGACTTGAAAACTTTTCCCTTCCCATTCATTACTTAATTTTTCATCAAGTATCAGATTGCCATTATTACAAGTTGCTTGGAAAATTTTGGACATTTTAGTTATTCTCCCCCTTGAAAGTTTTACTGACTTTTCGCAGCACATTTTTTAAGTTGTTTGCAAACATTATTATACACGATATTTTCTCAAAAAACAAGTTTTAATTTAAAAATTAGGAATTTGCGATCGGTTTTTTGAGGGATGGGGAATGCGATCGCGCTTTTTGGGGGATGGGGAATGCGATCGCGCTTTTTGGGGGATGGGGAGTGCGATCGGTTTTTTGAGGGATGGGGAGTGCGATCGGTTTTTTGGGGGATGGAGAGTGCGATCGCTTTTTTTGAGGGATGGGGAATGCGATCGCGCAGCGTGCCGGAGGCATATCGGTTTTTTTGATATAATCGAATTGTTCCCTAACACGAATTACCTAAATACAACTGCTCAACAAATATGAATGAACAAATTAAAACAATTATCACAAAAACTCAGCAATGTCTAAAAAACCTTTATGGGGAACAATTAGACAAAATTATTCTCTTTGGCTCTCAAGCTAGAGGTGATGCTAGACCAGACTCCGATATCGATATCTTAATTGTTCTCAAAAATCCCTTTAACTACTCTCAGGAAAGCGATCGGATTAGTATTTTAATTGCCGACTTATGTTTGGAATATAATGTACTAATTAGCTGTGCATTTGCCACTTATGAGCAATTTCATCAGCACAATAATGGTTTCTTTCGCAACATTCGTCGAGAAGGTTTAGCGATATGAGTCCAGAACAACAAAGACTACTGGATAAAGCGAATAGAAGTTTGCAAGCAGCGAGAGAATTAAATAACACAGGTTTTCCTGAATTTGCCACTTCGCGTGCTTACTATTCCATGTTTTATATCGCCACAGCATTTTAGAAGCTGAAGGACTATCCTATTCGCGACACTCAGCCGTAATCGCTGCTTTTGGCGAACGCTTCGCTCGCACTAATCGAGTTCCGGTAGAATTGCATCGTTACCTAATTGATGCTGAAAGAACCCGCCTGAGAGCCGATTATAATGTCGATCCAAATATAACAGAAACCGATGCCGAACAACTGATATCGCGGACAGAATACTTTCTCAATTTTGCCCTAGCTAATATTGATTCGCTTCCTCCACCATCTCCTTAAATGATAGGGAGTATTTTTGGGGATGGGGAGTGCGTTCGCGCAGCGTGCCGTAGGCAATCGAGCTTTTTGGGGGATGGGGAGTGCGATCGGTTTTTTGGGGGATGGAGAGTGCGATCGCTTTTTTTGAGGGATGGGGAATGCGTTCGCGCAGCGTGCCGTAGGCAATCGAGCTTTTTGGGGATGGGGAATGCGATCGAGCTTTTTGGGGATGGGGAATGCGATCGAACTTTTTGGGGATGAGGAATGCGATCATAGAGATGGGAAATTTGCGCTTACACTTCCAACCCTAACCAAAGTGCGATCGCAACAGAAATAAGCTATAATTTACCCAGGAGGAAACTTTATGTTACAAACCATTCAAGGAATTTATAAAAACGGCAAAATTGAACTTACTGAAACACCGCACGGAATTACTGAAAGCAAGGTATTCGTGACTTTCTTGGCAACAAAGCCCAGCATTTGGCCAGAAATTATCGTGCAATATCAAGGTGTAGAAGAAAGTATCACCTTTGAATCTTATCGAGATGAACTCCTCCCACCTAACGAAGTCAACTTTTAATCATGGGTTATCTACTCGACACTTGCGTAGTTAGTGATTTTGTTAAGGGAGAAGAAAACACCATAAAAAAATTAAAATCTATTTCTCCCACTGAATTTTTTATTTCATTTTTAACGGTTATGGAAGTAAAATATGGATTAGCAATCAATCCACAACGCGCCGTTAAAATCCAACCTATAATTGAAACATTAATCAACTCAATTACAATCTTACCTTTTGGCTCAACAGAAGCAGAGCAAGCTGCCCAAATCAGAAGCATTCTAAAAATAGCAGGTTCTCCTATTGGTGCTTATGATGTACTAATTGCCGCCACCGCTATTACCCATAATCATATTGTGGTAACATCTAACGTTCGAGAATTTCAGAGAGTACCTAATTTGCCAATCGAAAATTGGCGTTCTCCTGTCTAAAGTTATCTTTTCTAAAATCCTGGTTCTTTGAGCATCATATTGTTTCCCTTGTTCCGTAAAATGACTCTCTCCATCAACCTCAATCACCAACTTTAAAGCCGCACAACGACCAATCTACAATAAAATTGTCGATCGGTCTTTGTCGCCAAACTCGAAAAGGGAAATTTCTAAGATTATCTTGCCAAAGTTTTTTTTCCGATGGGGTTGGGTTTTTCCGCAGTTCTTTAGCGACAGAGATGAGTTGTGGGTTATAAAGAAGGTGAAATTTAGAGTCGTTTAATTTGGGCATGATCCCCCCTTCAGAAGGGGGGGACAAGATGCTAATAGAAATTATAGTGGAAGATGCGATCGCGTTTGTTCAATTAGAGAGTACAATCGCTTTTTTATAGAGAAGTGCGATAAAGTAGAAGTATTGTCCAACCCTTGCCCCCATGAGAGGTAACAATGCAAATCACCTTGAGCCAAGAGCAAACCCAAGTCCTTGAAACTTTGGTAAAGCATGGGCAATATCCCTCCCTTGAAGAAGCAATTAACACAGCCTTACTGTTATTAATCGATGATGTTACTCTATCCGATGGCAACAACAACCCAAACTATTTAGCCTGGATCGAAGAAACTCAGAAGAAAATTGACCTAGCACGAGAACAGGCGCAACGCGGTGAAGTGCTAAAGGCAGAAGACGTATTAGCTCAACTTAGAGATAAAGTGAAAAAAGCCAAAGAAGTAATAGTATGAATCCCTTGCTTATTACGCTCGAAGCGAGTCGAGATTTATCGGAAATTTCCGATTACTTTCTGGCGCAAAGTGTAGATGCAGGCGATCGTTTTGTAGAAGCCTTTGGTAAAAAATGCCAGCATCTCGCACAGTATCCATACTTGGGGCGATCGTATTCACAATTTACCCCCAATTTACGTGGTGTGCCATTAATGGGATACATAGTTTTTTATCAAATAGTTGGTGATGACATTGAAATTTTGCGAGTTATTAGCGGTTATCGTAATTTGCAGGATGTTTTTAAGATTGATTGAATAACAGCAATGCGTTCGCGCAGTGTGCCGTAGGCAATCGTGCTTTTTGGGGATGAGGAGTGCGATCGGGCTTTTTGGGGATGGGGAATGCGATCGTATTTCCTTCCCTAACCAAAGTGCGATCGTGGGTGTAGCAGATTGGCGATCGCGATCGTGAAATCAGCAAGTTTCGGTCTTTTTGGGGATGAAGAGTACGATTTTCAAATCCGATGAAAATGCGATCGCCTTTTGATTGCCCCAAGAAAAGAAACCGGGTTTTTCAGATCACCTTTGCCTATTAACCGATATCTTATCCAAAAACCCGGTTTCTGAACCCCACTTTTTCGATTTTTCTCAGAAGTGCGATCGCCCTTTTTAAATCAGCTAGAAATGCGTAAGCGCAATCACTTTTTCTCGCCCAAATGAAAGTGGGATCGCCTTTTACTTAAGCCGCAACGATCGTCGGACTTGGAGGGGCTAAACCTTCTTCTTCGCAATAGTCAAGATAGCTGGCGATCGCTTCTTGAGCATTGGCGATTGCTTCTTCATAAGTTTTCCCATAAGTGCAAGGCTGCATCGCTAATTTAGCAAACTCTGGCAGTGTTACCAAATATAGTTGATCCTCTTGTGACCATTGAATTAATAAACTATAGCGGTAATTCATTCCTCTGATTCCTCTGCTGCTATTGTTTCTAACTCTTGAATCGCTTTTTTTAAGAATTTCTCCAAATACAACGGTGTATCCTCACCGTCTTTGAAGGCAATAGTAATCAACAGTTGTAGTTGCGGATGTTTCCAGTTCTGATGGCTTCCCTTGCCACGCCGTTGCAGAAACCCTAATCTAATCAATTCAGTTTTGTAGTCCCGAATTTTCCTTGGCATATATGCCCTTGCTTTATTTGCATAATTTTCAATCTTGGTTGAATCCACTTGCTAGTTTAGCATTAATGATGGAGGGGAAGCGCGATATGCCTCCGGCAAACGACGCCAAAGCTAATTTTGAAAAAGTTTTGGCTCTTGTGCGTTGGCGTAGCCTGCCGTAGGCATATCGCGCAGCGGGCCGTAGGCGATCGAACTTTTTGGGGATGGGGAATGCGATCGAACTTTTTGGGGATGGGGAATGCGATCGAACTTTTTGGGGATGGGGAATGCGATCGTGCTTTTTGGGGATGGGGAATGCGATCGTGCTTTTTGGGGATGGGGAATGCGATCGTGCTTTTTGGGGATGAGGATTGCGATCGTATGAATGAGGTGGTTTTGGGCCAAGAATGCGATCGCTATTTTAGAATAGAAAAAAGATGCGATCGCCAACCTCTACCTAAGAAACCTGCTTTAAGCGCTTGAGACGTTGTTCTCTAATATTGCGTTCTAACATTTCAATCACCTCTTGTAACTCCAAACCTGCTAACTCCATATCCTGACAAGCACGATGCGCCTTCGCGAGAGTCTGCTTTACCTGTTCTGGATCGGGCAAAAAGGGTGTTTCATTCATAATAAATTCCAATCAGCTTTAATTTCTTGTGTACTACATTCCAAAGCGTGAACCCGGCTGGAGATACTAACAATCCTAACAGCATCAATCGCCACTAAACCCAGAACCTCCACTCGTTGAAGAAACTGCTCAAAAATCTGACTATCGTTTTGACTCAGCCCAGTAAATACCAGAAACTTAATTTGGCTAATGACTGAAACTCCGAGCCAATTAGCATCTTTAAGTAATTCAATGAGTTGAAGATTTCCTTGAAGCAGAGCCACGATAGCATTCGTATCCAACACCTAGCGATTACCACTCATCGCGTAGATTTCTCTGCATTGTTACTGCATTTCCCTGCCAAGTTAATCGCCCCACCAAATCAGAGAAATCATAGCTTGGTTTCTGCTTCCCGTCTGACGAAACCGGATTCAAAACAACTAAATTTTCCCGTTCTTTTAGTAATCTTAACGCCGCCCGTACTACTTCAGAAGCTGATGTGTATCTACCGTTTTTGACTGTTGACTGAACAAACTGCTCTAGTTCAGGAGTTAAGGATATGTTCATGATGTTGAGGCACCTATTTGAGTCAACTACTCTTTCCTCTAATAACAAAAATTAACCAATTTTGTTATTTAACGTTTTATATGGGAAGATGGCGCGATCGACTTTTATGTGTACCAGAGATCAAACCTGCGATCGCATGAATGGGTATGGAGAGGGGCGATCGCTTTTTTGAGGGATGAAGAGCGCGATCGTATGAATGGGGATGAGAAGTGCGTTCGCGTTGGCGTAGCCTGCGCTATCGCGCATAGCGTGCCGTAGGCATATCGAGCTTTTTGGGGATGAGGAATGCGATCGCACGCGATCGGAAGAAAACAAGGATGTAGGCAGAAAAAAGTCTCCTTATGACCTCAGACTTGCCAAAATATATCGCAACTCTAGACAGTAGTAAAGCCCTCTGCGGTGATGTTACTAGCTTGAATCCCCGTCAGAGTAGCTAGAAGTTGATTGCTGTTAGCGATCGAAATTACAGTATTGTACAGATTCGCACCAGTACCTTGAGCTAGAGTAAGTTGCTCGAAGGTTAAACCACCGCTTAATCCCAGGCGATCTTGACCATATGCAAAGTCAGAAACAACGTCAAATCCTTCTCCTGCTGCCAAGACGAACAAATCTGCACCGCCACCACCGTTGAGGCTATCGTTCCCAGCACCACCAATCAAGATATCGTCTCCTCCAAAACCATTAATAATGTTATTTTCTGAGTTCCCTGTCAGAGTATCGGCAAACTCAGTACCATCGATCGTATTTACATTAACAGGGACAAATTCGATGTAATCAACTCGTGCATACTCAGCTTGGTTTGCGACCCCTTGTATTTGGATGGTTGTTCCCTGGTTAATTGATAGACCCGTAGCGATCGTTTTAATTACCGCAGTTTGGCTATCAACACCGCCACTCCCCAGATTTTGGTTGAGGGTGCGTCCATCTACCTGGATACCACCTATTGAGGTTGTCAGCGTTGCTTGTCCATCATTTTCGTCAAAATAGCGCAGCAGCACATCATAGGTGCCGCTAGCGCCAGTAAAGGTCGTAGTAGCTGTACCGTTAGTGCCTCCAGTTTTAGGAAGACCGATTACCTTACTACCTGAACCGACACTATTTGACTCCACCAGGTAGGATGTCAACTGCATATTCTCCGCTTCCATGCGGATGTTGACTACAGGTTGAGGCACATTGACTTGAAACGTTCCCAGGTTACCGCTTTGGACAAAGTTACTGCTGGTATCTTTGACTTGACCGTTTTGCAGCGCCACAGTGTAACTACCGTTATCCAACGTATCCCAGGTGCCGCCTGGGGCGTTGATGCTATAAGTAGCAGTACGGGGAGTGCCATTGCTATTGGTGTCCACACTCACCAAAGTTGCTAGCTGGTTGAAGCCGTTTGGCCCCGTAACGCGCAGGTCGTTGCCATCCAAGCTGGATACGTCCACACCTCGATCATCACTGTAGGTAACGGTCAAAGTCTGGGTAGTGCCATTTCCTTGTGTAATGTTGGAAGCAGATAAGCTTGCCGTCGGTGCGGTAACGTCAGCTGGTGATACAGCTGCTGCGCCTGTGGGTAGAAATTCAATGTAATCCACTCGCGCAAACTCAGCTTGATTTGCTACTCCTTGTAATTGGATAGTAGTTCCCTGGTTAATTGATAGACCTGTAGCGATCGTTTTAGTTACCGCCGTTTGGCTGTTAGCCCCCGAACTGCCCAGATTTTGGTTGAAAGTCCATTGCGCTATCTGAGTACCCCCAATTTTAGCCGTCAGCGTTGAAAGTCCATCGTTCTCGTCAAAATAACGAACTACTACGTCATAGATGCCGCTAGCACCGTTAAAGGTCGTGGTAGCAGTGCCGCTTGAACCACCAGATTGATATAGACCGATTAACTGACCGTTGGAAGCGGCACTATTTGACTCCACCAGGTAAGTTGTCCGCTGCATATTTTCAGCTTCAATACGGATGTTCGTTAAAGGCGGAGGTACGTTGACTTGGAATGTTCCTAAATTGCCACTTAGGAAGGAGTTGTTTTGAGTATCTTTGACCTCGCCATTTTGCAGCGCCACACTGTAAGTGCCGTTGTCCGCTGTATCCCAGCTACCACCAGGGGCGTTGATGCGGTAAAAGCCTGTTACATCACCGCCACTTTGATTCACGCCTATTAAGTACGCTAATTGGTTGAAATTATTTGCGCCTGTTACCCGGATGTCATTGCCATCTAGGGTAGACAAATTCACACCATCATCATCCGTATAAGTGACGGAGAAAGTGTGAGTTGTGCCGTCGCCTTCTGTAATGTTTGCGGCAGATAAACTTGCTGTTGAAGATGTCTCGTTAGGGATTAATTCTACATAATCCAACCGCCCATACTCGGCCTGGTTTGCTGTGCCTTGAATCTCGATCGTTGTTCCCTGGTTAAGGGTGAAAGATGTGGCAACAGTTCGCCGCATCTTAGTTTGGCTATTTGCCGCTCCACTGCCCAGGTTTTGGTTAAGTGTCCACTGATCTACCTGGTTGCCCCCAATCTTGACTTTCAGCTGCGCTTGTCCGTCGTTCTCGTCATAGTAACCCAGGATTACATCGTATTTGCCTGATGTGCCGGAAAAGTTAAAGGAGGCGATGCCGGTGCCGTTTGGGGCGTTGCCGAGACTTATTACCTTCTGGGCTAAGGCAGAGCTGTTCCCTGACTCCACGCTATAATTCGTCAGCGTCATGTCCTCTGCTTGTTTTCGGGTAGTTTTCTTTATACCAGTAAAAGGCAGAAGCGCGTCGTACCAAGCATTAGCAATCTTGGTGTAACCATTGATAGTTGGGTGAATTTTATCTGCTAAATCGTTCTCGTTTAGCTTACTGTTTATATCGACAAAAGTAACTTTTTTGCCTTGATAAACCTTGTTATTTGCAATCTGAAGAACTTGCTCGTTGAAAGTGGCGACCTGTGCTAGATCGTCCGCGTATTTAAAAGATGGCGGAATAGAGCCTAGAAACAACCGTGCATTAGGTATTTTACTGGTGATTTTGTCAACCAGTGCGTCGAGTCGATTGCCTGCATTGCTAACATCGTAATTCTGTAAAATATCATTGGTGCCAATCATTAACATAACTGCGTCCGGCTGATACGTGGTTAACCACCCATCCACCGAACTGCTAATTTCATCGATTCTCCACCCCCTATGTCCTTCATTGTTTCGATCGATGTTGCTTGGGCCGCTGGAGATTGACCCTACCATGTCCGCACTAAAATTATCCGCTCCAAATAAGTTCCCCAATTCGGTACGGTAACCCCCGCTCTCCGTATCACCTGCTTGTGAATTAACCACTCCATAAGTGATTGAGTCACCCAGCGGCATAATTTTCAACGACATATACATTCCTCCAAAATAATTGTTGTGGCTACAAAATTGTCACATCAGTATTTACCAGGAGAGCTAGTCCCTGGCTTTATGTAGAAATACCCTGATAAGTCAGTGAATCCTGGTGTATTTACGGTATTTGTTGATGTATACTGTAATAGATACTTAAGAGATATGGCTAGAAGCAATATCAGATCTTTACTAATTCTTTTAAATACGCACCATTTTGGCGCTAAAGTGTAAAGCTTGTATAAAGTAACCGTAAATATCTATATTGCGATCGCCACTCGACCACCCCGACGCACCGCTTACTCCTTTCTCGCTCAAAGAATATCTATAAAGGCCGCAGAAGGGCAGAGGGGCAGAGGGGAAAAAGAATGATAATCTTCTGGCGGGAAGGAAGTAAAAAAAATTGATTTTGGATAATGGAATTGACCCCACGGATGAATCCAGGGGCGACAAAACCAATAATTTCAAAAGTCAGTCAGTAATCTCTCTGTGGCAGTAATTCTCGACAATTTGCAAAATGCGTTCAGCCGCGTGACCGTCGCCAAAGGGATTGACAGCCGTTGCCATTGCGTTGTAGACACTGGGGTTACTGAGTAACTCACTTGCGGCTGCGAGAATGTGGGTTGGGTTGGTTCCCACGAGTTTGGCCGTACCAGCTGCTAGAGCTTCCGGTCTTTCCGTAGTTTCCCGTAACACCAGCACCGGCTTCCCCAAGCTAGGCGCTTCCTCCTGTAGTCCACCAGAATCACTTAACAGCAGATAACAGCGCTGAATTGCCCCTACCAATTCCGCATAATCCAAAGGTTCGGTCAGAAATACTCTGGGATGGTTACCCAACATTGCCTGTAGCGGTTCTCGCACTGTAGGATTCCGATGCAGAGGTAACAGCAAAGCCGTATCCGGGAATTTACTTAAAATTTGTAGAAATCCTTGGGCGATATCCTTTAAAGGTTCGCCCCAATTTTCCCGCCGATGAACAGTTGCCAACAGCATCCGATACTTCTGCCAATCTAAAGACGGAATATTACAAGCAGGTTGACGTTGCGCTACCATCAACAAAGCATCAATTACAGTATTGCCAGTTTGGTGAATTTCTCCCACAACACCCGAACGGCGCAGATTGTCAACAGCTAAAGAAGTCGGCGCGAAGTGCAGCTGGGTGACTTGAGAAATCAGACGCCGATTTGCTTCCTCCGGGTAGGGATTAAACAGGTCATCCGTCCGCAAACCTGCCTCTACGTGCCCCACAGGAATTTTTTGGTAAAATGCGGCTAGCGCTGCCGCAAAAGCAGTAGTAGTATCTCCCTGCACCAACACCAGAGTTGGCTGCATCTGGTGAAATAATGTTTCTAACCCTTGTAAACTCCGACAGGTAATATCTGTTAGAGTTTGCTGGGGCTGCATAATTGCCAAATCCTCATCAGAGTTCAGATCGAACAGTTGCATCACTTGATCCACCATCTCTCGATGCTGGCCGGTCAAAATCACTCGCGTCTCAAAAGATGAGGAGCCCTGGAAGCGCTGAATTACCGGAGCTAGTTTAATGGCCTCTGGACGGGTTCCGACGATAATACAAACTTTGAAGGGTGACTGCGGCATTAAAAACGAGTGGATAGCAAATGTGCAAATATAAGTCTGCCATAATCCTACAGGCATCTGGCAAGCGATCGGGAAATACACAGGGTGTGGTCAAAAACAGTTGGTGATAGGGGGGACAAGGAGGACAAGGAGGACAAGGAGGACAAGGAGGACAAGGAGGACAAGGGGGACAAGGAATACTCTTTCTACCAACCAACTACTTATGACCGCACCCAATACACATTACAAACCTGTGCTGGGCAATAAGCGGTGAACTGTAAATATACTATGCTTTATGCCCCAGATGCCATGTCGATAAGCAGTTACCAATTACTGTCAGGATTCAGGTCTGGGAGCGATCGCACAAGCACTGACGACCTACCTTTGCCTTTTTAGCATTGTTGTTTGCGAACAAGCAATGCTCTTAGAGCCTACCCGAAGAGCTTTATACTCATCTAAATTCCCAAGTCACACTTACAAACGGTTCTTGATTTTTTCCCAAGTCGATATCAGTAGTAATGAATAAGGTCAACAAAAGCATCTCATGGTTTTTAGCAGCGTTGCTATTAACGGTGACTCCCCCTGGAACCACTGCTGTATCTACTACAGCTACCCTTAACGTTGCCGACTATATACCAGCGTTCGTGGATTACACTCTATCTAACGGTTTGAGAGTGGTTTTGGCCAAAGACGATACAGCTCCCGTAGTGGCGGTAAATCTCTGGTATCGGGTTGGTGCAGCTAATGACCCCCCAAAGCGTTCTGGCTTTGCCCATTTGTTTGAACATATAATGTTTGGCGGGTCAGCGAATGTCGGTAAGGGGGAATTTGATGCCTATCTTCAAGCAATTGGTGGAGACAGCAATGCCTCTACTAACCCTGACTATACCGACTATTGGCAAATTTTACCTGCGAATCAGCTACCCTTGGCTCTGTGGTTGGAGAGCGATCGCATGGCATCTCTTAATATTACCCAAGAAGCATTTGACACCGAACGACAAGTAGTCATTCAAGAATTTAACGAACGAGTCTTGAATCCACCCTACGGTCGCACCAACAACCTTTACCTCACCACTACACCTTTGCGGGGATATTTACCCTACGAACGTCCTATGATCGGTAGCATTGAGGATCTAAATGCTGCCACACTAGAGGAAGCCAAAGCCTTTCACCGCAAATATTACATTCCCAACAATGCCACGTTGGTAATTGCTGGCGATATCGATTTTGAACAAACCAAAGCCCTAGTACAAGCATATTTTGGTGATATCCCCCCAGGTGAGCCAGCAGTCCCCATCTTAAAGCAATACCCTCTGCCAGCTCAGTTTCCCGTCACCAAAACCGATCGCAAAACCGGCTGCAAAATTGGTTATCAAGATACGATCGTCGATCCGGCGATCGAGTTGCCCCAAGTAAACTACAGTGTAGTGGTTCCCCCGCGAGGCGATCGCGATTTTTATGCGCTCACACTCTTAGCAAATATTTTGGGCAGTGGTGAAAGCAGTCGTTTTGAACAAAAGGTCATTCGCAAAGGATTGGCATCGAGTGCATCAGCAGAAGTCTTGGAAAATATGGGCGCGTCCCTATTTGTAATTTCCGGCACTCCTAATGAGGGTGAATCTCTTGAATCGGTGCAATCCCTACTCCAAGATCAACTGAGAAAGGTAATCGCAAAAGGGGTCACAGAAGCAGAATTGGCTCGTGCCAAAAAGATGATCGAAATTGACACAATTAGCGAATTACGAGGCTCAGTCTGGAATACCACAGATGTTTTTCAGCGATTTATCTATCAGTTTGGCTCACCGCAAGCGCTAGTTAAAGATATGGAAAACTTAAATGCAGTCACCAGCACAGATATCCAAAAGATTGCCCAGACTTACTTATGCGAAAAACCGATGAACATCCTCATCACCCTCAAAACTGGTCAAGAAGTATTGGCAACCTATCCAGGTAAACTTGTCGAACCTATTGATGTGCCAATCGGTGTTCAATCGCTCAAACCCCGCAGCGCTACTCCAGAAGAACTCGCAAAGCTGCCAGATGGGGCGGTCAGTCGCACTCAGCCTCCCAAACCTCTTCCGGCTAAAGAAACCAAGCTACCTCCCTATCAAACCTTCAGCTTAAATAATGGTTTGAAAGCAATTTTCATCCAGGATCGCGAAATCCCGAAACTGCAAATATCACTATTCATAAGAGGTTCGGATGTCGCTGTTCCAGCCAACAAACAAGGTTTGCCACAGTTACTAGCAGATGTAATTACCCAAGGAACGATAAATGCCTCCAGCACACAGATTGCCGAACAAGTTGAATCAGTAGGTGGAGCTATGGAAGCAGATGCTGGTTTGGAATGGATGACGGTTAGTGCTGATTTCCCTTCTCCAGATTCCCAAGTTGCCTTCAACTCTCTGGCAGATGTGGTACTCAAACCCACATTTCCACAATCAGCGTTTGATGTGGCTAAATCCCAGATGTTAACCAATCTGAGCGAATCAGAAACCAATCCCGCGTGGCTGGCAAGTCGTCAGTTCACCCGCATAGCTTATCCCCAGCATCCTTACGGATTTATCACATCAACCGAAACGCTGAACAATCTTACTCGTAACGATTTAATCAAGTTTCACAATACCTTTTTTAAACCTAACAATAGCCTGTTAGTAATTGTGGGTGACATTACTCTAGCCCAAGCAAAGGTAGAAACGGAGCGAGTGTTTGGCAACTGGCAATCGGGTAAGGTGCCAAACTTTTTGACCTATCCTCCCAATCGGATGGGCGATACCTCCTCAATCTACCTGATCGATCGCCCAGGCGCGGAACAGGCAACTATTCTGATTGGCAATTTAGGCTTAGATGCCCGCAATCCAGAAAGTTATCCCCTCTTGGTGGCGAATACCGTCTTGGGGGAGGGACCTTCGGGTCGTTTGTTCAAGAATTTGCGCGTAGACAAGGGTTATACCTATAGCGCTGTCAGCGAATTGAATGATGGCAGTAATGATGTTGGTACGTTTTTTGTCACAACCGATGTTGGCAAACAATACACAGGCGATGCGGTGCTAGAAATTATTAAAGAACTGAAAACTATCCGCAGCCAGCCAATTCCAGAGAAAGAACTGGCTGCCAGCAAGGGTCTGCTTTTGGGTCACTTTGCTTTGGGTCTGGAAACTCCCGCGAATGTAGCCTATGCACTGGCAAGTTATCAACTGATCGGACTTCCCTTGGAGGATTATCAAAACTACCCCCAAAAGATCTCGCAGGTTTCACAAGAGGATGTGCTAAAAGCAGCCGCTAAGTACATTTCATCCGAACCGATTATCATTGTTGTCGGTGATGCTTCTCTAGTGAAATCCCAGTTAGAAAAATTGGGTAAGGTTGTTGTTGTGCCCGCACTTCTTCCTTAATAGCGAAGGGGCTAAGAAAGTCAAAAGTCAAAATCGGTATGGGGCATGGGGAGGGGGCTAGAGGGAGAAGGGAGAATTGTTCTCTACAATTCTTTAATTTTT
The DNA here is from genome assembly GCF_023333595.1 of Argonema galeatum A003/A1. Lineage (GTDB taxonomy): Bacteria > Cyanobacteriota > Cyanobacteriia > Cyanobacteriales > Aerosakkonemataceae > Argonema > Argonema galeatum. Next base: position 101,192 of record NZ_JAIQZM010000005.1, on the reverse strand, counting down.
AATCCAAAATTTCCCCTTTTTCCCAAAAAACCTGGCTTTTACACAACAAGTGTTCTATAGCCATCTAATTTCTATAAATTTTCCCATGAAAAAACCCGGTGTTACCGGGCCTTAGAACCGTTCAAAACAACGGCTAGCTATGGGCCTTTAGACAGAGGGTTTGATAGTGATATCGCAGGTTAAAGGGCAGGCTGCATACACAGAATTATGACGCGGATTTTCATCTCCACGGAGCCAATTTAACCATGTGACATCATGAGGATGAACGCCCTTGAGCGACAGCATAGCAGCGCCAGCCATAACTGCTAGAACATTCGCACCAATTAAACCACCTGCTACTAGCAACACGGCACTGAATGGCATTACCGATTGCAGAGCGATCGATAACAGAGAGCCGATCGCAACCATCAGCATAACTAATGGAAAACCCACTACCAGTAAGCAGACTGACAGGGTAAACGTCCAGATTAAAAAGCTTTTGATCATCGCAAAGCCGTAGGCCGTGACTAAATTCTGGCTTTTTGTTAACGCCATAATTATCCCTCCTGGGGTTAAGGAAAAAAATTGGATTTAGGTAAAATTCCGTTTATTGTTTCCGAGCCGATCGCTCGCTTGTTCTTAGTAGTATATAAAGTTTCGATTAAGATGAACAGTATTTTAAATAAACTTAACATTTGACGATATTCTTTTATGTTAAGGCAAGAGTCGCTAGCTTTTAAGGCTACGCCTCTACCTAAAGAAGTAACTCTTAAGCATAAAATATTTAATAACCTATGCCTTTAGATATAGCTCTCCCGATGGCCTAAAAAAACTTAATTGGTTAAGATGCTAGCAAATACCTTAACATTTCTTATAACTTCGGCTGTGTTTCTCATAATTTTGTAGCTACTTTTACAGGAAAGGAAAAAACAGTTGGAATATCAAACGAAAACTAAGGAAATAGCTGATTAATTTTCGGCCTGGGCTGACAAATCGAGATGAGCAGAGGGGCAGAGGGGCAGAGGGGCAGAGGGGCAGAGGGGCAGAGGGGCAGAGGGGCAGAGGGGCAGAGGGGAAAAAAGAATTATAGATAATCTTCTAGCGGTAAGGGAGTAGGAGGGATAAGCAGACAACCGCAAAAAAACTTAACTACTCAGGCTGTTAAGCGTACAGCTACTTTACACAAAACTTATTTCAGTTATTTTACTCGATATTTCTATTAAACTGATGCTCAAAGGCAAATTATGGGAAAACTTAAAAAAGATAGAAGTCTGTCCGCATCTATCGCCAAAAACCGACAATCTCACAGTGTGGTGAAGCACTAGACCTATGACAGAATCACAGCGCCCACCTATGCCACCCCCGCCCGGTTCCCGTGGTATGCCACCAGGGCCACCACCTGCTGCCAGAAGAACGCCTGGGCCTGAAACATCTACTGGAGGAACTCAGCGACCTACAGACGAAACTGTCGCCATGCCTAACACGGTTCGCAATCCAGGTATGCCGCCAACTACTTCTCGGCCTCCTGGGGCACCACCACCACCACCACCACCTTTTCCAACAGCAGGATATGCACCTACAGCACCTCACCCAGGTTCTACAGCACCTGGGGGGCCACCACCAAGATCGCAGCCGCCAGCTCCGCCACCGGCAGCACCGGCGACAAATGTTTCAGCACGGACACCGGGTAGTAGAGGTCGTTCGGCAGGACAACCTACATTAGCGGAAATTGTCAAGAACGCTTTTGACAACGGGATTTCTGACATTCACGCCGGTGTGGGAGAAGCGCCCCGTTTCCGCAAGCGGGGCGACATCATCGCTACCGAGTACTCCGAAACCGATTACCCCACGTTCATGAGTTGGTTGCAGGAGGTGATGAGCGATGAGGAGATTGAGAAGTTTGAAGAGTCCCTAGATTTTGACGGAGTGACGCAGTACGAATTCTCGCGAGCCCGGATCAATGTTTTCGGGTCGATGAGGGGCCCCTCGTTGGTAATGCGCTTGATTCCGAACAATATCTTAACGATGGAGCAGCTAAACTTACCTGCAGTCTTCAAGGATATTTGCCATTACCATAAGGGTTTGATCTTGGTAACGGGACCGACGGGTTCTGGTAAGTCTACGACGATGGCAGCCATGATTGATTACATCAATAAGAATATGGCGAAGCACATCATCACGATCGAAGATCCGATCGAATTTGTGCATACGAGTCGCAAATCTCTGATTAAGCACCGAGAAGTCGGACAGCATACCCGGAAATTTGACAATGCTTTGAAAGCAGCTTTGCGGGAAGATCCAGATTTGATTCTGGTGGGGGAAATGCGGGACAAAGAAACCGTCAACACCGCTCTCAAAGCAGCGCAAACGGGACACTTGGTAGCGGGTACGCTGCACACGAATAGTGCTGTTAAGACGATCGAGCGGATTCTCAACCTATACTCGGCAGAAGAGCAGGAGTCGATGAAAGTGGCGATCGCAGAATCCTTGATAGCAGTAATCGCTCAGGGTCTATGCAAAACTACCGATGGTAAGCGTGCAGCTTACCACGATGTTCTGATCAACTCAGATGCCATCAAAGAGTACATTGTCCAGGGCAAATACGACGAAATTACAGGAGTCATGCTCAAGTCTAAGTTTGACGGGATGCAGACTATGAACCAAGCTCTCTTGGCTCTCTACCAGGAAGGTAGAATTACTGAAGAGGAAGCTTTGGAAAAATCTCCCACTCCTAACGAAATGGCTCAGTTCCTGCGAGGCAGGGTCTAAGTTGTCGTTTGTCTCGTTCCCAGGGATATTATACCTGGGAACCTTGTTGTCCTTTGTTTGTTACGAATAAGTAATGACCAATAAATTTTAGATTTTAGATTTTAGATTTAAATTAAATCTGCAATCTGCAATCTTATCTTTCCTAGTGACTAATGACCAATGACCAATGACAAAGGACAACTTTTTAAAGGTATTGCGCTTTTTACACCAGCGGGAGATTTAATCTATTGCATCGATCCAAATAAGCAGAATCGATGGCACCTGAATTTATGTACAGGATTACAGGAAATTTTGGGACTATCAGAACCGCCTCATTTCTTAGTACCGTGCTACACGGCGACTATGGACAGATGGTTAGATTCTCGATCCGGACAAGTGCGAATTTCTGCTGAAGCTTATGCCCCCGTGCTGCGATATCAAACACTTCTGAATGCGGTCTTTGAAACCGACGACCTGGTTTGGCAAGCCGCTCCTTGGCCTGAAGAATTGTGCGATCCAATGGTATTGGCAACTTATCGCGATCAATTTCCTCAGCTGTGGGAAGAACATGACTTAGTGGTGCGGTTTGAAAATAGCGTTCTTCATCCGAGTTTCCAGCCAGAACTATTCTCGCCGTTGCCGAAGTTGCCAGAAGCTCAAGGATATGTACTGCGTTTGTTTGTTTCTGGGCATAATACTACTACAGAGCGAATTCTCCAAACTTTATATCAACTTTTAGAACAATCTCTCTATCAGCCGTACACATTAAAAGTAATTGATGTTTTTAAGCATCCAGAGCAAGCCGAGGCAGATCAAATTTCTGCTACACCCACTCTGGTTAAGGTATGGCCTCGACCTGTACGACGGATTGTGGGTGAGATAGAGGATGTAAATAGAATTTTGTGGCTGTTAGTTTCTCCAAATAGTTCATAATGCGATCGCACTTGGCTATGCTTGTATAGCAGAGGTAGAGGAATTTAAAATTTTAGATTTTAGATTTCAAATTTGTTTTGGCTTTTTCGATGGCTTAACGGTGATTGGATAATGTTAGAGTCGATAGGGGATGAGAAACCGGGTTTATTGGGGTTGTAGCAACGAAATATCGACCTTGACAACCAAAGAAACCCGGTTTCTGTTATTACTGAATTGGTGTTCTAGGCTCTCGGAAGCGCTGGAACAATTGGTGAATTTGGGTTATTCCTGAACTATTAGACGATTCTTGTGCAGTTTCAACTGATTTATTAGGTTTGGCTTCAGGAGTTTTCGTTACTTCAGCCTTGGGTTCAGTTTGAGACGGTGGAGGATCGATCTGCGGAAGAGATTTTGGTCTTACCGAGATCTCTTCGGGGGTTGGCGTCTCTATTATTTCTGGCAGTGTAGGGGGCAAACTGGGGGAGGGTTGTAGTTCAACTGCGCTGGGACTTTTTAGGCGATCGAACGATTCCCTCTTGAACGATTCTTTTTCGTCTAATTTAGTCGGTTCTTCCTTTAAGGTTTCGGGTGCCAAAACCTTGGGTTCGGGTGAAATTTCTGGCTTCTGAACTCCTAGTGGAGGAATCAATGGGGGGGTTGGTGTTTCTATAATTTCTGGCAGTGTAGGCGGCAAACTGGGGGAGGGTTGTAGCTCAACTGCGCTGGGACTTTTGAGGCGATCGAACGATTCCCTCTTGAACGATTCTTTTTCGTCTAATTTAGTCGGTTCCAATGCGGGGGTTTCGGGAGCTTTAGCCTTTGGTTCCGATGAAATTTCAGGCTTCTGAACTGCTGCTTTCGGAGTCAATGGGGGGGTTGGTGTTGCGATCGCATTTGGCGCTGGCGGCGTGGGTGAAGGCTGTGCCGTATCTGGACGACGGAACCGATTGAAAAATCCTCCAAATCTCGGTTTTTCTGACGCTTTTGGCGCAGTTGGGGCTACTGTTTCAGGCGTTGGTGTTGGGGTAGGTGCAGGTGTCGCCTCTACCGCTGACTCAGGCTTTGGTGTTGGGGTAGGTGCAGGTGTCGCCTCTACCGCTGGCTCAGGCGTTGGTGTTGGAGTAGGTGCGGGTGTCGCCTCTACAGCTGGCTCAGGCGTTGGTGTTGGAGTAGGTGCGGGTGTCGCCTCTACCGCTGATTCAGGTGTTGGGGTAGGTGTTGGTTCTGGTGTCTTGGGGATGTAGTTAGGATCGACAATTCCGCGTGCGTTGGCGGCTGAAAGTTCGCCTCGAACTAGCTGGGAAAGAGTGTCTGTTCCGTTTGGTTCGTAGGTAATCAGCCTAACTGTATTGTTAAAGGCGTTATTAACGGGATTGCCCAGTTCATCAAGTAATTCTAGCTGCACCCAGTTTTTGCCCGGTTTGAAGCCTGTGAGATAGATTGGCTGCCACTCATCAATGATGAAGCTTTCGCCGTTAATGGTGCAACGAATCCGCCAATCTGCAATGTCGTCTTCAGGATTCTCTTGGGCTACAAGGTGCAGGGGAGCGTTGGTGAGATAGAAATCAAGCAAGATCGGCTCTGCCCCGTAGCTAGCTTGAGGATTGCTGTAAGTTAACAGTGGTTTGTCGGCGTTGGGGCTGTTGTCATCTGTCTTAGTAAATATGTGGAATGTAGTTTGGGCATAAGCTCCCTCATTTTTGAAGCTCTCATCCCAGGGGCGGGAAGCGAAAACCCTGAGTGTGTGAGTGCCGGGGGCTAAATCTTTATAGATTAAAGGCCCTTTTGGGTCATAAACTGCCTGGTAAGGTTGGTTGTCCAGGAAGACTTGGAGATGGGGGCCAAGACCTAGTTGCGGATCTTTAAAGATGGGCAAGTCTTGAACCTGCAATTGCACTGTGACGGTGTTATCCTTTAGAACCTCGTTAGGTTGAGGACTGAGTACCGCCACTTGAGGCTGGTAAGTTTCCAATGCCTGACGCAGCTCTTGAATGACTTGAGGAGGTGAAACTTCCGCAATTTTTACTGCATTTTCACTCTCTGCCGGTTTCAAGTCCCCAGGTGTCCCAGATGTGGAGGTGCGATCGCCACAAGCTGCCAAACTCAAAATTAGTACTGCTGCTATTACGGATGTAATTAGCCCTCTCGCAGCTCTCTTGCACCAGTTTGTATCAAACACTTAACACTCCTAAACAACCAAATTCTAAGCAGCGCGGGTTAATTTACCCGATCGATTACCTTCATTCACGGCCAAAGAGCCCCTTAAGCCATCCATACGAGACTATAGCCCAAAAGGCTCAACCCCTTCTAACTATTACCTTCAAGCTACTAAGTTGAAGCTTAACTTAACCAATTATTTAGTTTTGTGAATCAAATGGAAATACCCCTTGACTTTTTGGCAAGTAGTTATAGGTTAAAAGCTAATGTATGTCTTCGCTCTAGCCAATTTGAATTATTGTTAACTGCTGATAGATAGGTTGCGAGGCTAGTCCTATAATTCATCAGAAGGAACACCCTCCAAACAACGAGGTCGCCCACAGCACTTTAATAGTTCGGTAGGCGTCTATTGTGGCCCAAGTGGTTGAGGGCTTCAGTTCAAAATCCTCAAAAGTGAGTTCAGACGAGTTAATCCTCGTGCCTTAGTAAAAAGAGAGGAGAGTCTTCATGACGATAAGTCCTCCGGAGCGTGAGGCAAAGGTAAGGGTTGTAGTAGATAAAGATCCGGTTCCCACTTCATTTGAAAAGTGGAGTCAGCCCGGTCACTTTGACCGCACCCTCGCCAGAGGGCCCAAAACCACAACGTGGATTTGGAACCTACACGCCAACGCCCATGATTTCGATACCCATACCAGTGACCTAGAAGATATATCGCGCAAGATCTTCAGCGCTCACTTCGGTCACTTGGCTGTCATTTTTGTCTGGTTGAGCGGCATGTATTTTCATGGCGCTCGGTTTTCCAACTACGAAGCTTGGCTAACCAATCCGACTGGCATTAAACCCAGTGCCCAGGTTGTTTGGCCAATCGTAGGCCAACAAATTCTCAATGCTGATGTAGGTGGCGGCTTCCACGGAATTCAGATCACTTCCGGTCTGTTCTATATGTGGCGTGCCGCTGGCTTCACAAATGGATTCCAGCTTTACTGCACCGCTATTGGTGGTCTGGTCATGGCAGCGCTGATGCTGTTTGCTGGCTGGTTCCACTATCACAAGCGGGCTCCCAAACTGGAATGGTTCCAAAATGTGGAGTCGATGATGAACCACCACCTAGCAGGGTTGCTGGGTTTGGGCTCTCTGGGTTGGGCAGGTCACCAGATTCACGTTTCTCTGCCGATTAACAAGCTGTTGGATGCTGGTGTGGCTCCTGGAGACATTCCTTTGCCTCACGAGTTCATCTTGAACAAGGACTTGATGGCAGAGCTATATCCCAGCTTCAAGCAGGGGTTAGTGCCTTTCTTCACCTTGAACTGGGGTCAGTATGCTGACTTCCTCACCTTCAAGGGCGGTTTGAACCCGGTAACTGGTAGCTTGTGGTTAACAGATACAGTGCATCACCATTTGGCGATCGCAGTTCTGTTCATCATCGCTGGGCATATGTACCGCACAAACTGGGGTATTGGCCACAGCATGAAGGAAATTCTAGAGAACCACAAAGGCCCCTTCACAGGTGAAGGCCATAAAGGTCTCTACGAAGTTCTCACAACTTCCTGGCACGCTCAACTGGCTATTAACTTAGCCATGATGGGATCGCTGTCCATCATCGTCGCCCAACATATGTATGCGATGCCTCCGTATCCATACTTGGCGGTGGACTATGCCACCCAGTTGTCCATCTTCACTCACCATATGTGGATTGGTGGCTTCTTGATCGTAGGTGGAGCCGCTCACGGTGCCATCTTTATGGTGCGGGACTACGATCCGGTAGTGAACCAAAACAACTTGCTCGATCGCGTTCTCCGTCACCGGGACGCTATCATTTCTCACCTGAACTGGGTGTGTATGTTCTTGGGCTTCCACAGCTTCGGCTTGTACGTCCATAACGACACGATGCGTGCGTTTGGTCGTCCCCAAGATATGTTCTCGGATACGGCGATTCAGCTGCAACCAGTGTTTGCACAGTGGATTCAAAATATCCACACTCTAGCTCCAGGCACTACTGCTCCTAATGCGTTGCAGCCTGCTAGCTATGCCTTCGGCGGCGGTATTGTTGCTGTCGGCGGTAAAGTGGCGATGATGCCGATCGCTTTGGGTACGGCGGACTTTTTGGTTCACCACATCCATGCCTTCACCATTCACGTCACCGTCCTGATCCTGCTCAAAGGTGTGCTGTTTGCCCGTAGCTCTCGTCTGGTTCCAGATAAGGCTAATTTGGGCTTCCGGTTCCCCTGCGATGGCCCCGGTCGTGGCGGCACTTGCCAAGTATCTGGTTGGGATCACGTATTCCTTGGTCTGTTCTGGATGTATAACTCTATCTCGGTTGTGTTGTTCCACTTCAGTTGGAAGATGCAGTCGGATGTATGGGGGACTCTGGATGCAGATGGTACGGTGTCTCACATTACGGGCGGTAACTTTGCCCAAAGTGCGATTACTATCAACGGTTGGTTGCGTGACTTCTTGTGGGCGCAAGCTTCGCAAGTGATTCAGTCCTACGGAACGGCGTTGTCTGCCTATGGTTTGATCTTCTTGGGCGCTCACTTTGTGTGGGCATTTAGCCTGATGTTCTTGTTCAGCGGTCGCGGCTACTGGCAGGAATTGATCGAATCGATTGTCTGGGCTCACAATAAGCTAAAGGTGGCTCCAGCGATTCAGCCTCGCGCTCTGAGCATTATTCAGGGTCGGGCTGTGGGGGTTGCTCATTACCTCCTGGGAGGGATTGCTACTACATGGGCATTCTTCCTGGCTCGAACAATTTCATTAGGATAAGGGCGAGGAGGATTTTGTAAGATATGGCAACAAAATTTCCCAAGTTTAGCCAAGACTTAGCTCAAGACCCGACTACTCGTCGGATTTGGTACGGGATTGCTACGGCGCATGACTTTGAGAGCCATGACGGGATGACTGAGGAGAATCTTTACCAAAAGATTTTCGCTTCTCATTTCGGTCATATTGCGATCATCTTCCTGTGGACTTCCGGCAATCTGTTCCACGTAGCTTGGCAAGGCAATTTTGAACAGTGGATCAAAGACCCGCTGAATGTGCGTCCGATCGCTCATGCGATTTGGGACCCTCAGTTTGGGGCACCGGCAGTAGATGCTTTCACCCAAGCTGGCGCTAACTATCCGGTCAACATTTCCTACTCCGGTTTGTATCAGTGGTGGTACACGATCGGTGTGCGGACGAACAATGACCTGTATCAAGGTGCTTTGTTCCTCCTCGTGCTGTCAGCAGTCTTCCTGTTCGCAGGCTGGCTGCACTTGCAACCGAAGTTCCGTCCTAGCTTGTCTTGGTTCAAGAGCGCTGAATCCCGCCTCAACCACCACCTGGCTGGTTTGTTCGGTGTCAGTTCTCTGGCTTGGACAGGTCACTTGGTTCACGTTGCTATCCCCGAAGCTCGCGGACAGCACGTGGGTTGGGATAACTTCCTTCGCACCCTGCCACATCCGGCTGGTTTGGCTCCGTTCTTTACGGGTAACTGGGGTGTATATGCCCAGAACCCGGATACGGCGGAACAGTTATTCGGTACGGCTCAAGGTTCGGGAACGGCTATTCTGACGTTTTTGGGTGGTTTCCATCCCCAAACACAGTCTCTGTGGCTGACGGATATTGCTCATCACCATTTGGCGATCGCAGTTCTGTTTATCGTCGCTGGTCATATGTACCGGACGAATTTCGGAATTGGCCACAGCATCAAGGAAATGATGAATGCCAAAGATTTCTTTGGCGTGAAGGTTGAAGGGCCGTTTAATCTGCCTCACCAAGGCATTTACGACACCTACAACAACTCGTTGCACTTCCAGTTGGGTTGGCACCTGGCTTGTTTGGGTGTGATCACCTCTCTGGTGGCGCAGCATATGTATGCGTTGCCTCCCTACGCTTTCTTGGCGCAGGACTACACAACGGTGGCAGCGCTGTACACTCACCACCAGTACATCGCCGGTTTCATCATGGTCGGTGCTTTCGCCCACGGAGCTATATTCTGGGTGCGGGACTACGACCCCGAGCAAAACAAAGGCAACGTGCTGGAGCGCGTCCTACAGCACAAAGAAGCGATTATCTCTCACTTGAGTTGGGTGTCGCTGTTCTTGGGCTTCCACACGCTGGGCTTGTATGTCCACAATGATGTGATGCAGGCTTTTGCGACTCCCGAAAAGCAAATCTTGATTGAGCCGGTGTTTGCCCAGTTCATTCAAGCTGCTCACGGTAAAGTGTTGTACGGCTTTGACACGCTGCTGTCTAACCCGGATAGTATTGCTTCGACGGCTTGGCCGAACCACGGTAATGTGTGGTTACCCGGCTGGTTGGATGCAATCAACAACGGCACTAACTCTCTGTTCCTGACGATCGGCCCTGGCGATTTCTTGGTTCACCATGCGATCGCTCTCGGTCTGCATACCACCACTCTGATCTTGGTCAAGGGTGCGTTGGATGCTCGCGGTTCTAAGTTGATGCCCGACAAGAAAGACTTCGGCTATGCCTTCCCTTGCGATGGCCCTGGCCGTGGCGGTACTTGCGACATCTCTGCTTGGGATTCGTTCTACCTCGCTATGTTCTGGATGCTCAACACGATTGGTTGGGTAACCTTCTACTTCCACTGGAAGCATCTGGGCATTTGGCAAGGCAACGTAGCTCAGTTCAATGAGTCTTCTACATACCTCATGGGCTGGCTGCGCGACTACCTCTGGCTGTATTCGTCTCAGCTGATTAACGGGTACAACCCCTACGGCATGAACAACTTGGCGGTCTGGTCTTGGATGTTCCTCTTCGGACACCTAGTTTGGGCTACAGGCTTCATGTTCCTCATCAGCTGGCGCGGTTACTGGCAAGAGTTGATCGAAACTCTGGTGTGGGCTCACGAGCGCACTCCTCTGGCGAACCTGGTTCGCTGGAAAGACAAGCCAGTTGCTATGTCGATCGTTCAAGGTCGTCTGGTTGGTCTAGCTCACTTCACTGTTGGCTACATCTTGACCTACGCGGCATTCCTGATTGCCTCGACTGCTGGGAAGTTCGGTTGATCCGCAACCTAGCATTGTAGGTAATTAAACAAAGTCCCCTGCCTATGCGCGGAGTTTACGCTTCGCGAACGGGCAGGGGATTTTTTATAGATAGCAGTTAATTAAGAGGAGTGGAGCAAGTTTGTATGGCTAGATTTCCAGAAGAAACTATAACAAGAGTCTTGCATTTACAGCGGCTGCTTCTTTTAGGGAATTCATTGGCTCAAAGTATTGGGCGAGCCCAAGCCGCAGTCGATGCTTCAGCAGCAAGTGTCCAAGAAGCTAAAAGGGATTGGAACATACTATGACTGAACAACCAAAACTTCCCGATCCAGAGAAAGTTAAAAAAACCGTTGCCATGCTACGGGAGAGCAATCAGCAGCTTGAGGCTGTAGCTTTAGAAATAGATGAACTCATTGCTATGGTAGAGGCGGAGATTCGCAACAGCCCTATAAATGTTCACCGTAGGGAAAGGGCAAAGCGTTTAAAAGGGGAAGGCGTACAAAATCAGAAGTTGACTATAAATGTTCACCGTAGGGAAAGGGCAAAGCGTTTAGCTGAGTCTGTTAATCAAGAATTGCCGGGATAAAGAATTGGGTTCAATAATTGTTGGTAGACTATTTTCCCCGCTCCTTCCCAAGCATTCCTTTCACTAGCTCAAGACTGGATCGAAATCTGGAGAAAATTGCTATAAAAAATCTATCTTTATGTAGATGAAAGTTTCGTCTATTTATTGTATGTGTGGGAATAGCATAAAGTTTCCTCCCCAGTTTGACCGCTGGGGTTTTTTTGTGAGTCGATCGCGCACGCAGCCTCTGATACCAAATCCGCAACGATTACCCCCTTTATGTCTAAAGATTGTAGAGACGTTTCATGAAACGTCTCTACAATCTTTAGGCCAAAAATTCTCATGGGGTAACAAACCCGGATTTGGTATGAAACGAAAAAAATCCCTTACCCGCAGGTAAGGGATTTTGGGAATTTAGAGGTGAACTTTAGCCTACTTGGATAGGCTTTAAAACAAAACTGCTATTAAGCAGCATCGCTTTCGATGTAGATAAATAACAGACCCATAACGATCGTAGGCAACAGCCAGGTAATTACGGGTATGAGAATCCAGGGCAAGAAAGAAGCTGCGTATGAACCTGTCATGTCAAAATCTCCAAAAAGGGTAAAGTACTGCGGCTATTTTAAGAGATGTGCTGCTTTGAAGTACCCACCACTAATCGTAGTACCGATATAGTGGGGGATCTTGGTTAAAAAGGGTTTAGTGATGAACTACACCACGGAAAATCGCATCTACGATACCGAAATTTTCTAGTAGGAAGTAGGCAACGAAAGCGCCTCCCATTCCACCTACGAAGAAACCAGCTGTCACTTGGCTCCAGCCGTCAGCGGTTTTCCATTGATCGGGAGCTTGAGGATTCGAGCTGGGTATACTCTTTTCGTCTTGGAAAGAGGCGATGCCGTAAACGGACATACAGGCAGTCGCGATTAGAATCAAAGCCACACCTGAAATCAATCCGCCTAGATTGGAAGCCTCTGCATAATCGCGTAATGGACCCAACTTAACCCAGGGGCCAATTATAAAATAGCCGTGAGCCATGCCAATTTCCAATCCGCGCAGGATGGGAGATAGCCCTTTGCGGTAAGCTGGCAGATTACCGATGAAAGCCCTGGTAAAATCAGAATCGCTAATTGGGGTTGAAAGATGACCGACAAACGGGTCACCGTTATAGGGTTTGATAAGCTCTGCATCTCTGGGATCGGCCATATTTATTATTCCTGTTTGTTTGAGAAACTACAGAAGAACTTGAAGTACCCACCGCTAAGACTGCCGGGAGATTTCTCAACGGTTCAGTTAAGCTCATATTTTAAGCAACGAGGGGTAGCCTAATCGCAGAATGAGTTCTGACGTTTACAAAAGTTCATCGGAGCAAGAAGATAAACTATTCTTCATGCCTTTTTTGTAAGGGGAGAACAACATCAAGTGATATCTGTCAAGGACTGAAAGTGCGATCGATCTTCGTGCCGGATGGCATATCGCGCCACCTTTCCTAGCCATTCCGATCAAAACCGCTGACCCGTAGTGATTTCCAATCGGGCCTCGCCGCGATCGCTCAACCCAAAGTCGGCCCGAATTAGCCCCAAGGGCGATCGCACTCGCAATCCCAGTCCGTAACCAAAACCGCTTCCTGGTTTATCCCGTATTACACCGGGTTCCCCAACCACCGTATCGCCAGATCCCAAATCCGAGGCGAAATCAGCAAAGACAACTCCTCCCACCCGCCAAACGATCGGAAAACGATATTCTACAGAACCCAACACATAACTGCGACCGCTACCGACTGCACCCCCTCCGTATCCGCGTACAGAATTAAAACCACCCAGATTAAAGGCTTCAGCGGGTGGAAATTCGCCAAATATCGTGCCAGCCTGTAAATTAAAAGCGAGCATTTCTGTCAATTCGGGATTTTTTGCTGGTTTACCTCTGCCGATTAAGTCGATCGGCACATACTGGATATAGTTAGCCCGCAGTCGGTTGATTAAAACATTGCCCAATCCAATCGGAATCGACTGTTCGGTGCTAAAAGTAAGGATAGAACCTTGAGTCGGATAGGAACGGCTAGAGCGTCTATCTCTACTCACCGCAAAAGATACCGTCACCAAATCATCAATCCCCTTACCGCTAAGAGATAAGGGATTGCCAAATTCATCCACTGGCGAAACGCGCCAATTGGCATCGCGAATACTAATCCGGGTGTAATTCAAACCCAGCGCCCCATCCCAGTCATCAAAAGACCGCAAAAGCGCCACTGAACCGCCAAATCTTCCCTCCCGTGGATCGTCGTCGTTGAGCAAATCGATCTCATCACCAAAGGTACGGGAAAAATTGCGACGGCGAAAAGCGCGAACGCTATATCCTAAGCGGTTTGATTCGCTGGCGCGATAAGGGTCGGCGAACTCTACATCAAATTGGGCATCTTGGCGGCTAATCTGTAACTTACCACCCAGTTGTTGGTTGATCCCGCCTATATTTGCGTCTCGATAGCCTACAGTACCGTAGACTCCTATATCATCGTTATAGCCAAGACCGTAATTTACAGAAGGGTAGCGACGCTCCTTGATGTCGTAGATGATGGTAACGCCATCACTGTCTGATTGTAGAGAAACATCAACTTTGTCAATGAACTCCGATCGCCTAAGTCGCCGCAAGTCTGACTCAAGTAACCTTTCGCGGAATACCTGACCCGGTTTGAGTCGTAATTCGCCCAAAAGATAATCTTTGCGAGTGCGTCCCTCAATTGGTTCACCTTTGCGATCGACAAAGCGAATCTGGATATCTCTGACAACTGGGGATTGGGGATTGGGGAGTGGGAAAGAATCATTTGTTTCACCAATCAGTAATTCCTCATCCGTGTTTGGCAATAAATCGTTGGCATTTGTGGAAGTGCTACCGAGAACTTCAGGTGCTATTGCTTCCACAGACATTGGTGCTAAAACATGGGTAGCCAATTGCGGGACAGGAGATGGGGAATTGGCTAGAGCCTCCTGAGTTTCCCAAATAGCCAGAGTCGCCACAGTCAAAATTGCAACAGTGTGAACACGCATAATAGATGGTTCGCAGTTCATGAAAAACAATAGACAAGATTGCCAAAGTCAATATACTTCATCCGATTCATCTGCGTTTATCCGCGTTTATCTGCTTTCATCTGCGGTAAAAAATCAGAGATTCATATTTTGGCAAGAAGTCTAATCTTTACCACGAACCACACACCATAAAACAAACTGGAGATATTATAAATTGAGTTTTGCGATCGTTTCGCGCAGAACTTGGCTAGAGTGTAACAGCTGCTGTTCCTCTTTTGGGGTAAGAGACATATTCAAAACCCTAGTCACTCCCTGACGATTAACCACCGCAGGCAGACTCAAGCAGACATCTTGAATCCCGTGTAAGCCATTAATTAAGGTGCTGACAGTCAAAACCCGGTTTTGATTGCGTAAAATAGCTTGCACAATTTGCGTTACACCAAGACCGATCGCATAACTGGTGGCACCTTTGCGCTGGATAATTTCGTAAGCTGCATTTTTAACCTGTGCAAAAACTTCTTCTAGTTGCTTATTATCATCAGATGTGCTATTGTCAAAACTTCCATCAAATAACTGCATTCCAGCGACATTCACTTTACTCCAAACAGCCACCTCACTGTCCCCGTGTTCGCCAATAATATAGGCGTGCAAACTGCGGGGGTCAAGCTGTAACTTTTCCGCCAAAAGATAGCGAAAACGAGCCGTATCCAGCACCGTACCAGAACCAATTACACTGGAACTGGGCAATCCAGATAGTCGCCAAGTCACATAAGTCATGATGTCCACCGGATTGGTGACAATCAGCAAAATGGCGCTGGGACAACACTTTACTACTTCCGAAATCAAACCTTTAAACACTTCTACATTGCGCTGTACCAAATCCAAACGGGTTTCGCCCGGTCTTTGCTTTGCGCCAGCAGTGATAATGACGATATCGGCATCGCTACCATCTGCCAAAGTACCCGATCGCACTATACTAGGTTCAACAAAGGGAAGTCCGTGTACTAAGTCCATCACCTCCCCTTCTAGCTTTTCGCGATTGACATCGACGATTACCATTTCATCCAAGGTGTGTTGAATCAGCATCGAGTAAGCACAAGCCATACCCACCTGACCCGCGCCTATGATGACGCCTTTGCGGGGACGGCGAATCGTTGCCGAGTCTTGATTAACTTCAGATAAAGCTGAAAACAAATGTTCAAACATATAAAGATTCGCTGATGAATAAAGCAGGCGAGAGTACGCGCAAGCCGCGAATGAGAGTCGTTCTTGTACTTTTTTACCATAAGCAGGATGAACAAACGCCTCTTTCGGAGTTGTTATGCTTTTGTTCAAAAAAATCACATTTTTATTCCTCTGCGCCTCTGCGCCTCTGCTCAAATAGCATAGTAAATACGGAAGAGCCACACTTCCAAAACCAACTCCATGCCATGCAGCGTAGATATCTGGGGCAAACTCAGGATAATTCAGATAAATCTACCGCGAGGTGGTAGAAAGAATCATCATCTATACTAAAAAATTGGAAAGCTGCGGAAATCAGCGGGTATGTACGATCGATCGCCTTGTCTTTGCCTTAATATAAAAGATTGTAACCGAGAGGTCAGCTTGTGGATGCCATTTTGGATCGATCGCGCCAACTCAAACAAGATTTAATCGAATTTGTCCTAGAGGCTGAAGGAGACTTGGCGGTAGCGCTGGAGTCTTACTTTGCCGCCAATGCACGTTCTCAAGACAATCGCTATGATGCTGCTTACGAGAAAAACCTCCTAATTGATACTTTTCTGACCGAGGGGAAAGTCGGAGATCAGACACCGCTGGATTTGTTTTTGCAAAGTCAGCCAGAACTATCAGAGAGCGATCGCACTCTTCTCAACAACTGGCGACGCAGCTTCACTGGCTTATTTGCCGTTACCCAAATTCTACCAGATGGCTTTGATCTGATAAACTGGCTTACAGCCAAGAATTATATTGTGAAACCAAACGACCCCCGCACGCTAGAGGAAATGGCTTCGTTTAAATTAGGAGAAATTTTACTCACCCGCATTTCTCCCGTTACCGATAGCTACTGGATGTTTTCTGGCCCATGTTCGCCAATGGGTAATTTAGGCAAACCTAAATTGGCAGTAGCAATTGGTAACTTTAAGCAGAACCACAAAAAAGATCTTTACAGCGATGCCCCAGATTTGCTAGAGCAAGCGTGGCAGTCTGTCGAACAATTTCACAATGACTTTGTTGACTTTTTCGGCAGCGATGAAGTGATTATGCCGGGTTATCAGCTAAACAAAAAGCTGAGCGAATTTCAAGAAGTAATGACTAAGCGACGGCTTGCAGCAGCAGGTATTGATGATTCTAAATCGCTAGAAGAAATAGCTGAAGAAGCTGGCATTTCAGAAGAGGAAATAAAAGCGGCGGCAAAAGAAGCAGGTGCAGATTCAAAAACAGTTTCCCAATTATTTAGCAGCAAGGGAAACACCAAAATGATGATGCCCCAAGTTGAGTTGCCTGACAATCTAAAAAAAGCCGAACAGGTGACAGTTCTCGCTCATCCCCGCTGGGGACAGATGTTTCTGCCAACTTATATTAAGTTTAAGGCAATTTTAGAAGCAGAAGATTGGCAAAGTATCCCTAATGCTGAAAAACTAATTCGCCACTACTTAGAAGAACCTACAATTAATGTTTTCATTTGGCATCGGTTAGCGGAACAGTACCCAGTTCAGTTGGCAAAGGTGTTGGAAGGAGTTTTAGTGCGTCCGAATTTTAGTCTGGAAAGCAATTTAGACAGTTTGCTTCAAGAATTTAATAAACCACTGGAACCAGAATTACCAGAAATTGCGAGTGTTCCCGAACATTTGCACAATCTGTTTCAAGAAGCTGTAGCAGAAGTCAACAAATCTAAGTCTAAACCCAAAGCGCAAAAGAAGGAAGTCAAAGGGTTTGGAAAATAGAATTTACTGATAATTTCAGATCGTAGATTTCAAATTTCAAATTTTTGGTTAAGGGTTCGCAATGTAGCGCTTTGGCCCAGCCTGCAGAGTTAATTAGCAAATCTGAAATCTGAAATTTGAAAGCTTTAACACTCAGTTTACTTCAACCAACTTGAGAAACTTTAAATGGGCGTGAGACTTCAGTTTAAAAGCGCTAACCTGTCGATGATTTGTGAAAAATCTGTCTTAATATCAGCTACATTATCTGGAGTTATAATCGGGATATGGACAAAGATGCAGCGGCTGTTGAGTTGGCGATCGCGCAAGTATTTCAAGATTGAATAATAAAGTCCTTCACAGACGAATTTACCAGCGTCGTGACTAATCTGTGTTACCTTTAAATCGGCAATTAATTTATCGAGATTGACCCAAGTTTTAATTACATGATTTTCAGAGGTAGCATTAGATTCCACGGTGAGTTGTTGGCGTCCCTCTGCCATGCCACAGCAGATGATAATATCGGGATTGAGTGAGTCTATTTGGGCGATCGCACGACTGCTTGCTTGCTGAACATCAACGGGCAATTGCCTCAAAAAACTTAAAGATGGCGATGTGGCAGCGGGAGGATTCCTATCTGTACTTTTGGCAAGTTCTATCAATAAATCATCAGATGAATTAGACTTTTGATGAGGTTGCCAGGTGGTAAATGATGTCAGCAGGATTTTTTTAGTCATATACAACTAAAATGGAGACAGTCATCAAGACTCAATAAGGGGAATGGATCGATGTCACTTATCGCTGTTGTAGATTACGACATGGGGAATCTGCACTCAGTCTGCAAAGGGTTGGAGAAAGCTGGTGCAATCCCTAAGATAACTGATTCTCCAACAGATATCGCGCAGGCGGATGCAGTGGTGTTGCCGGGAGTGGGATCTTTCGACCCAGCTGTGCAACAATTGCGATCGCGCGGCTTAGTCGAACCAATCAAACAGGCTCTAGCTTCCGGCAAACCATTCTTAGGGATTTGCCTGGGTCTGCAAATTTTATTCGATCGTAGCGAAGAAGGCAACGAACCAGGTCTAGGTATTATTCCCGGTATTGTGCGGCGGTTTCGTCCCGAACCCGGACTGACAATTCCCCACATGGGTTGGAATCAACTGGAGTTTACCCAACCAAAAGTGTCACTTTGGCAAGGTTTGTCTTCTGAGTCTTGGGTTTATTTCGTCCATTCCTACTATGTTGATCCAGTTGACCCCAAAATTTGTGCCGCTACTGTGACCCACGGCAGTCAAAAAGTGACAGCTGCAATTGCCCGAAATAACTTAATGGCAGTTCAATTTCACCCTGAAAAATCTTCTACTACTGGGTTACAAATTCTGTCAAATTTCGTGGCACAAGTACAAAGTCCTGTTCTCGTCTAGCGAAAATAGCAGGAGTAGAAATAGTAATCGTAGGGGCGAAGCATTCGGGCAGAAAATATAGGGTAGAGCGATATATTTTATACCCGAATGCTTCGCCCCTACAAGCTAAAAAGGCATCAGGAAGTATTACTGAATCGGTGTTCTAGCAATGGTTTCTAATAGGGAATTACAAGTAGTTGACCGGGAATAATTTGGCGAGGATTTTCCCCAATTACATCGCGATTTGCTCGGTAAATTCGAGGCCAATCGAATGGATTTCCGTAGTAACTCTTGGCTATCCGCGTCAAAGTGTCTCCAGTTTGAACAGTGTATAAGTCGGGAATGACAAGTTGTTGATCGGGAACAATTGTATTGGTATCAAGCCCAATCAATTTACGATTCGCCTCGTAAATTGGTTTCCAATTACGAGTTCCGTAGAACATTTCGGCTATCTGCGCCAGAGTGTCTCCTTTTTTGACAATGTATGTCTGAGTCATAAATAAGTTTTTCCCGATTTGTGATGGACTAACCAATAAGATATTTAAGCTTGTGAAGTTGGCAGCAAATATTAATATTTTTTTCGTTTCTGTTATGAGTCTGAGAATTTACGGTAATCGGCAATTGAAAACTTTGCCCGGTCAAACCACCCGACCCACTTTAGCACGAGTGCGGGAGGCGGTTTTTAACATTTGGCAAGGCACAATTGAAGACTGTCGGTGGCTAGATTTGTGCGCGGGTACAGGATCGATGGGTGCGGAGGCTTTGTGTCGGGGTGCGAGTTATGTAGTGGGAATTGAAAAATCGAGTCGCGCCTGTGGTATTATACAACAAAACTGGCAGCAAGTAGTCCAACCCGGACAGACTTTTGAAGTGTTGCGAGGGGATGTTGTGCAGCGATTGAAAATGCTAGAAGGACAGAAGTTCGATCGCATTTATTTCGATCCACCTTACGCCAGCAATTTGTATCAGTCGGTGTTGGATACGATCGCACAATATCAGCTGCTAAATGAAGACGGTGAGATCGCAGTTGAACACAGTCCAGATTTATGGAATGTGGAAGAGATTCCCTCCTTGGAAATTTGCCGCGAAAAAGTTTATGGGAATACGGCTTTAAGGTTTTATTGTCAGAATTAGTAATTTAAGGGGAACCTCACCCCCCTACCCCCCTCTCCTCTGGAGGAGAGGGGGGAGAAATACGGGCTAGCCTGGTATTCTTGCTAATTGAAAAACCTGTTCAGCCGTAATTTCTAAACCATCAAATAGAGAATCAATTAACGGCGTATCTCCCATATAAGTCTGCGGTGGCGCATCTGGATAAAAAACCGTAATGCTTCTCGCTTGACTATCTACCACCCAAACTCGCAACACCCCCGCATCCAAATAATCTCTTGCTTTCGCAGCTAATTGCCCAAAAGTTTGTCCGGGTGATATAATTTCTATCGCCAATTCTGGGGGAACGGGACAGGCTCCATCTTCCTCCCAGTCTGGCGGAAACCGATCGGCAGAAATGTACAGAATATCGGGCGTTGGTACCCAATCTCGACCTCTTCGAGTTAATTTAATCGCTAATTCTGGACAAACCTCACCTCGTCCAGCACACCATTCATCCAACAACTGAAGTAGCACCCTAGTCAGGCGAGAATGAAATTTTTTGGGTGACATTTTTGGTATTACCTCACCATCCACTAATTCGTAAGTCACATCACCTTCTGGTATCGCCAGAAATTCTGCCAGAGTAAGTTTGTCTTTTACTTGGAGCATGAGCGATTCGCCCCCCTGTGCCATATTGTCAAATAAAAAATTGCTATGATTAGTTTATCCTACTAAATTCAGAGTTGCACTGATTCGAGATAAATCGATGCCTTCACCTTTTCCAGGCTTTGACCCTTATTTGGAACATCCTGATTTTTGGCCGGAAGTTCATAGTCGGTTAATTGTGGCACTTGCAGATTCTTTAGTTCCTCAAGTTCGTCCTAAGTATGAAATTGCGATTGAAAAGCGCATTTATGAAATTAATCCTTCTAATGGTGATAATTCGCTATTAGTGGGTCTTCCTGATTTAGCAGTCAAACGTCAATCTTCCAATCTTAATCAATCCCCTTCTCAAATCGCTGTAGCCGTTGTTTCATCTCCCGTTCAACCAATGACGGTTACTGTGCCAATACCTGAAAAAATTAAACAAAATTATTTAGAGGTAAGAGACAGAGGCACAAGTTTAGTTGTTACCGTCATTGAAATTTTATCCCCTGTTAATAAACGTGCTGGGGAAGGAAGAGATAGTTATCTCCAAAAACGTCAGCGAATTTTAGGAAGTTTAACGAATTTAGTAGAAATTGATTTAATTAGAAGTTTCCAACCTATGCCGATTTTGGAAAATGATATTAAGTCAGATTATCGAGTTTTAATTAGCCGCTACAGCCATCGACCGCAAGCTGAATTATATGCCTTTAATTTGAAAGATTATCTTCCTGCTTTTTCTCTGCCTTTGCGTTCGGAAGATATTGAGCCAACGGTTAATTTACAGCAATTATTTAGTGAGATTTATGATAAGGCAGGTTATGATTATAGAATTAATTATACTTCGTAAATCGTTCCTAATTTATCAGAGGCGGATCGAGTTTTGGTTCAGCAGTTGTTAGCAAAAGAGCCGGATTAGGGGAATATGTTTAAAATGGCGATCGCACTTTAGCACAGAAACCGGGTTTTTTGGAAAAACCCGGTTTCTTGTTTGCTATAAATACTAAAGATTGGGATCAACCCCTAAACTTCTTAACCGTTCTTCTAACTCTTTTAACCGCGCCTCTGCTTGTTCAGCCCGTTGGCGTTCTTGTTGCAATTGTTGTTCCATTTGTTGATTGAGTTGTCCCAATTCCACAAACGTTAAAAATCGTTCTCCTGTTGGAGTAAAAATTTGCAATTCTTCAGACATTTCAAATCTAATTCCTAAACGGGGACTCACCCAACCTTGAATTTCCTCAATGATGGTTAGTTGTTCATCGGTTCTTTGCCATCCTCCTAAATCCACTTTTTCAGGATCGTAGAGATAATATTCCTCAACCCCATATTGTTGATAAAACTGGAGTTTAGCCCCCATTTCTTTAATGGTATTACCTGGCGAAAGAATCTCAAATACCACTTGTGGTGGAATATCATTTTCTTCCCATTGTTTATAGGAACCTCGATATCCTTTGGGTCTACCAAACACAACCATTGCATCAGGTGCGCGACGTATGATATTATTATCTTCAACGGGATACCACAGTAAATCCCCTGCAACAAAAACATTCGGCTCGTTAGAAAATAACAATTCCAAGTTTTCTTTAATTGTCACTATCCATTGAAATTGCAGAGTATTATCAGACATCGGTTGCCCATCACTATCAGGATAAACAATAGGTCTTTTAGTTTGAGGTTGAAGTTGTTGGATCATACGCTTGATGTTTAGTTGAATATTGTTGTTTTTAGTTTATCCTACTGGTAGGAGCGAGTTAAAGGATATATTTATTAGTTTGAAAATAATATTATTATAACATATATAATCATATTCAGCAATTTTTGTCAATTATATTAAATAAAAAGATCGCACTTCAGCACAGAAACCGGGTTTTTCCAAAAAACCCGGTTTCTTGTTTGCGTCTCACCTTTACCACAACAAATTAACGATTATGTGAGAACTCGCGCTTGGGCAATTTCTCTGTCGCCAATCGCACGAACTTGAGAACTAAATAAGGAAATAATTGTAACTGTTTGTCCTGTGAGTGTCAGAAATTCTACTTCATATCCCAAACCTTCTTGATGGACTAATACAACAGTGCCAATATCGCCTGTTTTTAAATTATATTCTGGTAAATCGGTAGTTAAAGCAACTCGGTCTAATTCGGTAATCATTTTGGGTAATTTGAGGAATTTATTCTGGCTATGCGCTGATAACATCCTGCACCTGTCCCTGCACGCGACTGGCATTAAAAGATGCTTTAATCGGCGGTGTTGTCCACACCCGCCGGGGACTCAAGTCCCCGCCTAATAACGAAAGTCCACTTCAGTGGACTGTAGAAAAGATTACTCCGTTAAAACGGACTTGCGCTATTAGCCAGGGGTTTTAACCCCTGGCGGGTGAAAACTTTGGTGCAAGATCTGAGTTATAGCTAATCGCTTGGCTTGCTTTAGGTATATCACTTCAGCACAGAAACCGGGTTTTTTCAAAAAACCCGGTTTCTGAGACTGGTGCAAGTTATCAGTTTTAACGGATTTGCGCTATTAGCCAAGGGTTTAAACCCCTGGTGGGTGAGAACGTCGGTGCAAGAATGAGTTAGCGCTGATGGTTTGGCTTGCTTTAGGTATAGCACCTAGTATCGAGGTTTTTTTAGGAGTATTGTCATCAACTAAACCAAAAAGCGTACCAATATTTTTCTGTACTTTATTTTCCTCCTCTAATTGTTTTTGTCTCTGCTTCCTTTCCATTTCTTCTCTCTCTAATCTCTCCTTCCTTTCTCTTTCTTCTTTAGTTGCTGCACGGTGAATCAAATAACCGGCCCCAGCAATGGCGGCGGCTCCCAATATGAAAGGTGCAGCAGGAGTTAGTAATCCTAAAATACCAGCACCAGCGGCACCAGCTGCGCCATCACTGGAATGTTGATGAGGAGGATGAGGGTGAGGTTGATGGAAATGTCCTTGATGAGATAAAGATGAGTGACGTTTCATCAAACTGTGCGCCAAACTTCTTTTTCCTTGCCAAAAATACCATCCACAGTAAGGTAAGTGTCCTTTTGGTGCAGTTTCCGAAAAAGAGAGAGCAGACCAAGAACCTCCTTTATACCACCCGACATTAGTAATAAATTGCTGATAACTTTCGCGCTTATAAATGGTTTTTTGCACACTAAAACCAAAGTGAGAGTTGCTATACTGTCGCCATAATCGATCAATTTCATTAAGTTCTTTAGCAGGAAACTTATCAATATTAATGTAGATATAGCCGTCGTCATCGAAAAGGCAAGATATCTCCATCATTAAAACTCTTGTCAGGTTATTAGCCTCTTTCCAATCCTTGGCTGTTAGCTTTTCTTTTAGCAAAGCCTTTAATTGGGCTTGGTTTTTGCCAAGATATTCACTCTGATACAAAATTATCTCATACAAATCCATAAAACACTACCTCGCTTTTGTCAAATGCGATCGAGCCTGCTTCCCTAATTTTATTTAGTCAATTTTCCCCTTGTCCACTCAAAATAGTAGACTTTAGCACCCAATTTTTCTAAGTATCCTGAAAAAATTTAGTAGGATTTGGTACAATTCAGTTGACAAAGTAGGATTTGGTAGGATACAGTAAACTAAATATATATCTGTATCTAAGTATGAAGAATATTGAAGATGTGTTACATTGGGCTGATAATTTGATTTTTAATGATACCGGAAAACATCTCACATCTATACAGGAAGCAATACTAACAGGCGTTTGGCAAAGACAAAAATATCCTCAAATAGCTAAAGATTATAATTGTAGTGAATCTCATATTAAAAAAGAAGCTGCTAAGTTATGGGAAAAGCTGGGTGAGAAATTAGGAGAAGACCTCAATAAGTTTAATTTTCGTTCTAAGTTAGAGAAAAAAAATAGAGTTTCTCAAGTTTCTCATTCAGGCGACTGTTTATTACAAGAAATTGATATTAATATTTGTAATCAATTTATCCAAAATATTAACGATAGACAAACGCGATCGCACTCTCACCCTGACTCCCCCCAAACCAAAACTCAATCACCAATCATCGATATAGCAGACGCACCAGAATTAACTTGCTATTACGATCGCACTTCCGAACTATCCACCCTCAAGCAGTGGATTTTGCAAAGACGCACGCGCTTAATTACCATATACGGCTTAAGTGAAATTGGCAAAAGTGCGATCGCAGTCAAACTCATCGAACAAATCCAAACCCAATTCGATTATATTATTTGGCGAAGTCTCAGTAACAATACCACCCTTTCAGCACTGCAAACCGATCTGAAACAATTTTTTTCCCGATCGCAACAAACCCCATTACCCACAGTTATCGATTATTTTCGATCCTATCGGTGTTTAGTCATCCTTGATGACGTGCAGAATATTTTTAGAAGCGGTCAATTCGCAGGTCAATATTTAGCTGGATATGAAGATTATGGCAAATTATTTAAACAAATTGCCACATCATCTCATCAAAGTTGTTTAATCCTCCTCAGTTGGGAAAAACCCAGAGAAATTACTACTTTAGAAGGAGAAAACCGACCCACACGCACGTTACACCTCAAAGGGTTAGGAGAACAAGCAGAAGAAATATTGAGAGAAAAAGGATTAACTGATGAGGAACAATGGTCGGAATTAATCACCCTTTATCAAGGTCATCCTTGCTGGTTAAATATCATAGCTTCAACAATACAAGATTTATTTAACGGTAGCGTATCCCTGTTTTTAGCAGAGCAAAATGAGATATTTTTAGGTGACTTAGAACCACTTTTAGAATCTCACTTAGAGCGTTTATCGGAGATAGAAAAACAGGTAAGCTACTGGTTAGCAAGTCAAGATGAAGCTGTAGATATTTCCCAACAACCAGCAGATAGCACATTATCCAAATCCGAATTTTGGCAAGCTATCCAATCTTTAGGGCGACGCGGCTTAGTCGAAAAAGTGCAAGTAGGAACGCGATCGCACTTTCACATCAATCCTGTATTCAAACCATACATCCAGTCCAAGTCAAATCTTCTCTTTGATTAGCGATTACAGCGCCTTTCAGATGAGTGAGGTACTTAGAAACCCGGTTTCTTGAAGAAACCGGGTTTCTAAGGGCAATACCTTCGCCATTTGTTTGTAGGTTGTGTTGAGGCACGAAACCCAACCTACAAAGCTACAAAGAAATGGGTGAACTGAACACCCAGAAACCCGGTTTCTTGGAGAAACCGGGTTTCTAGCCCACTAAGAGTAAGTTAATCAATCGGCGTTTTAGGCAAAGATGAAATTGGAGCTATTGAGAGAACCTGCCTGAATATTTTTTAAGATCGCTAGTTCTTGACTCAAAGCACTAATTCGCGTATCGTTGCCACTTTGTACGAAAGACAGATCAGCAAAGCTGTCTACTCCCGGTAGACCACCTATACCGATCGCATCGCCAACCAACTCGAAATCTGCGATCGTATTAACAGAATCGGGAAATGCTGCCATTGCCATCCAGAATTGGTCTGCACCCGCGCCGCCACTCATGAGATTGTCGCCATTACCGCTAAACAAGATATCATCGCCGTCGCCGCCAAACAACCTGTCGTTGAAGCTACCGAACAAGATATCATCGCCGTCACCGCCGTAGAGTCGGTTTCCGCCGAAACTTGCGGAAGCATCAACGATATCATCGCCATCACCAGCAAAGACGATCGCAGGGGCATCAAAAATGTTAATCTCATCATCTTCAGGAGTGCCAAATATGGGTCCACCCGGTTCTCCTGGTTCTCCTGGATTGTCGCCAGTCTGCTTGTTGCCAAAATTAAGACCTTCAACAATATCGCCAGGGCCGATTTCCGCAGTATGGAAACCCGGTAAAAGGTTGCCTTCGCTATCCGTGAGAGAGAAATTGTCAATTAGCAACCCGGAATCAACGACACTATCTGTCACGTCCACAACCCCGACACCGACTTTGTACGTTCCCGAATTGGTGAAAGTGTAGGAGAACGACCCAAAATCGGTCATTTCAAAGAACGAGGGGGCAGAAGAAGGTACGAAATCACTATTCGTGCTGGCTAGTGTGTTTGCACCATCCGATGCGATCGAGATAAAGGCAAAATCGTTGTAGATGCTGGGTGTTCCCTCGTTGGTAAAGAAGTTCCAATCGAAAGTTAATTGAGAACCAGCTTCCACCGTAACCGTTTGTTGAATTGCCGAACCTTCCGTAGCGTTACCATTGCCCAAGTCGTCCAAGCTTCCAGGAGTTAATTCCAAGAAAGTTTCCAGTTCCGCATCGCTTACGGAACCAAAGGCATTGGAGATCGAAGCTTGATATGTTCCTTCAGTAGGGCCAGAACCAAACGCGGCTGTCTCAATGCTTGTAACGCCCGTAGTTTCCCAACTGCTGAAGTCGCCAGTTTCAAAACCTGCATTAGATGGAGCGCCGGGATAAGTCTGCACCCAACCATCTTTTAGCACTTCTGCAACATTGTAGGTTCCCAGGTCTAGATCCGTGAATTCATACTCGCCGTTGGCGTTAGTAACGGTAAATTCTTCACCAGCATCCAGCTGACCGTTCTGGTTTTCATCTAAAAAGATTGTCCAGTTTGCCAGTCCAGATTCACCGGCATTTAACTCACCATCACCGTCAAGGTCGTTCCACTTAATACCGTGAATCTCACCTGGTAGCGCTTGGTTGCCAAAGTCGATATCGCTAGCAATCTCGCCCGGATCGAGGTTTACCGTGTGCGTACCATCTCCATCTGGGAACGTTTGCTCCCATCCCGGCTGCTGCACCTCCGCCACAGTATAAGTTCCCGCTTCCAGGCCAGTGAAGATATAATCGCCGTTGGCATCGGTCTGAGTGTTCACCTCGGTAGTGCTTAAGTTAAGTGACCAACTGTTCAGGGTGCCAACGTCGCCCCCCAGGTCATCCGTAATTTTCAACGTCCAGGTGCCGTTGGGATCTTCACCATCGAAAGCAGCTAGAAGTTCTTCTGGTTGGAAGCTGCCGGTAAACGGCGCAAAAGTCGCAGTAATTGGCGTGGCAGCTTCGTCATCCAAGGTAGTATTGCTGAAGTTGTCTGCGCTACCGCCTACATCGGTGAAAAGTTCGATCTCGGTGCCTGATGAACTGACGAGATATACATCTAAATCTTCATCCCAAGTGTGGGTGATGTCCAAGGTGACGTTTACATCTTCTAACGTACCGCTCAAACCGCTCACATCCAGGTCAGAGGTAACGGTGTTATTATCGGCAATCAGCTTCGGAATA
Source organism: Argonema galeatum A003/A1 (assembly GCF_023333595.1). GTDB lineage: Bacteria > Cyanobacteriota > Cyanobacteriia > Cyanobacteriales > Aerosakkonemataceae > Argonema > Argonema galeatum. Next base: position 73,538 of record NZ_JAIQZM010000005.1, on the reverse strand, counting down.
TCGCTTGAACTTACATTGTTAACCTCTTGATCTAGAACGCCGTTGTTGTTATCGTCCAAATAAATCGTCCAGCCTTCCAGCCCGGACTCGCTGGGGTCTTGCACGGCGTCGCCGTCTAAGTCATTCCACTTGATGCCTTTAATCAGACCAATGCTGCTGTCCCGGTTGCCGAAGTCGATGCCCTCAACAATTTCATCCGCTTCTACAGTTACCGTGTGCGTACCATCTCCCTCTGGATAGGTTTGCTCCCATCCCGGCTCCTGCACCTCGGCGACGGTGTAAGTGTCCGGTGCTAAGCCGGTGAAGGAATAGTTACCGTTGACATCGGTTTGAGTGGAGGGTTCTGGAGTCGCTATCTCAAGCGACCAACTGTTCAGGGTTCCGACATCAGCTCCCGCGTCGTCTATGACTTTCAACGTCCAAACACCGTTGGGATTTTCACCATCCAAAGCGACCAGAAGTTCTTCCGGTTTGTAGCTGCCGCTAAATGGAGCCAATCCCGTAGGAATTGAGGTGGCTGCTTCATCATCCAAGGTGGTGTTGTTGAAGTTGTCTCCACTGCCGCCTACATCGGTAAACAGCTCGATCTCGTTACCTGATGGGCTGGTCAGATAAACGTCTAAATCCGAGTCGTAAGTGTGGTTAATGTTTATCTTGACGTTTACGTCTTCTATTGTCGGGCCTAAGCCGCTGACTGCTAAGTCGGAGGTAATTGTACTCAGGTCGGCGATTGTCTTGGGAATGTCGGTTGAACTTAGGTTGTTAACTACTTGATCCAGGACATCATTGTTATTTTGATCTAAATAAATCGTCCAGCCTTCTAGTCCGGGTTCGCTGGGGTCTTTTACGCCATCAACATCTAGGTCGTTCCATTTGATGCCGCTAATTGTACCCGTACCGACTTCTGCGATCGCTCTGTAGGCATTCAGTCTGCCCCCGGTAAGGGTTTTTCCGTCCAAGGCTGCCACTGGATCGACCGAACCCAGAATTCGATTCTTAACTTCCTGGCCGGTCATGCCAGGATTTTGAGCCCAAATCAAACTAGCTACGCCAGATACGTGGGGAGTAGCCATTGAAGTCCCGCTGTAGGTATCGTATCCACTGCCGTAAGGAACGGTGCTGTATATACTAACACCGGGCGCACCCAAGTCTACGGTTGTGGCACCGTAATTAGAAAATCCAGCTAAGTTGTCGTTATGATCTGTGGCAGCAACCGAGATGATATTATCCAAGTCGTAGCTGGCAGGGTACGCTGGAAATATATTGTTATTCGATGCCTCATTCCCCGCCGCCGCAACAAACAACTGTCCAGTATTACCTGCTGCTGCGATCGCATCATACAGCGCCTGAGAATAGCCACCACCTCCCCAACTGTTGTTGGTCAGCTTCGCACCCATCAACGTGGCATATTCCACTGCCTGAACGGCACCGAAAGTGTCTCCAAAACCACCAGCGTTCAGGAACTTAAGCCCCATAATCTGGGCATCCCAACTAACGCCTGTGACGCCGACGCCGTTATTCCCTCTACCTGCGATCGTCCCCGAAACATGGCTTCCGTGTCCATTGTCATCAAAGGGATCTCCGTCATTATTTACAAAGTCATATCCGTGGATATCATCCACATACCCATTGCCATCATTATCAATCCCGTCGGAAATTTCCCCCGGATTCGTCCAAATATTGTCAACCAGATCGGGGTGATTGTAATCCACACCAGTATCAATCACACCAACTACTACATCAGAGCCAGTTTGAAGATCCCAAGCTTCTGCCGCGTCGATGTCAGCATCAGGGGTTCCGCCTGTCTGTCCGGTATTATTTAATCCCCAAAGTTGGTTAAAACTCGGATCGTTGGGAATTGTTGCATTTATCGAAACTACAAAGTTGGGTTCGATATATTCGATCCGAGAATCGTTACGGTACGTCCCAATCGCCTCTTCAACGGTGATTCCCTTAATTTCCCAAAGTTCAGTGTCAAGAGTTTCGGTTGTCGCGACAACTGCGGCATTGAGGTTTTCTTTAAGAGTTCTAACATCGGTTGCCGAAATCCCTTCTTTAAACTTAACGATCAGTTGCCTAGGGACGTATTCGGCACGTTGCACAAGGCCACTATCATCAGGTTCTTTGGGTTTATCTAAATCTTTGCCTTTATCCAAGATTTGGGATTTATCTAACTCTTTGAGATCGTCACTCAGTTTGTTGTCAAAATCGGTACTCATATTTCGATCCTCGTTTTTTAGGTAGCCCTTGGTTTTTCAAGAAAAATGTGAATCTTTTCTCCCATTTGGCCGCAGCATTTTACTTCACAGCAAGACTTTTATTGCCTTAGCTTGAAGTTCATTCATAGGCTTTCAATTCTGAAAGCCTTAACTAACTGTATTTTTTCTGCACAAGAAAGCCGCTTACCGAACTTTAGGAATAAGTTCACATTCAAAATTCTTGTGATTTAACAATAACCTAGCTAACCCGATCAGTATTGCCAAAATGGCATATTTATAATTCTTTAAGAATTGTGACCCAAAACACGAAAAATATTGCTACATAGCAATATTTTTCGTGTAATACCAAATCCGATTGTTTTACCCCCCTTTTCTTAAAGCCCGCGTAGGCGGGCTTTGTTTGTGTAGCCCCACCCTTTAGGGTGAGGGTATTTTCAAATGAAAAATCCCGGTTTTTTTGGCTATGCCTACGGCACGCACTCAGCGGAGCCCCTACATACTCTTGTAGGCTGAAGGGAGTAAGCCGGGACAAATTTGCGTAAGTTTTGTTGACGATTAAAAACGAGACAGTTGTTTGAGAACTGAATGAAAATTTGAAAGGAGATATTTAAAAGTAGCCGAAAGTTTGCTATCTGCAAACTGAATAAGTTTGCTTATCATAAAGCAAGAAACCAACTGGAAATGTATTTTCATTCAAAGTTGTCTTGCTCGGTCACTAATTAGAATGACCGTCACCTACCGATGGGTGCTGTTCGTTAACTGTTTTTAAGCAACCCAAGGCTGTAATCTTGCTTAGATACTTTTGTGAGGTTATATCATCAAACCCAGACCCAGAACGTTGGCTATCGATGTTTATATTATCTGTTTTATCTCTGACCGAGTTGCCAAGTTGGCAGTTTTCTTTGAGCAATCGATTGTAAGTCCGGTAGGGTATGTAGTGTAGCGGGTTGTAGCCAGCAAAACGCAGAATCAAAACACAAGCCCAGGAATACTTCCCAGCGTGGATGGCTTCCTCAATCTGAGTAAATTTTTCAGAACTCATAGCTTTGTCAAGTTTTGTGTTGGTATAAGAAACTGGTTGAGTCATAGCGTTCACCTTTTTATGTAAAGCGGAATTTATCTGTGTGGTACGGGTGTGACTGTGGCTATACAAATTGCACCTATGCAATCTGACGACCTAGCTAAGCAGCTATGCTTGTAGAAGCTTAGGACTCATAACAGATAGAAGCTGAGATTTCCGACACTCTTAGCCTTGGTGCAAAATCTCAGATAAACGCGCATGAGCCTAAGCGAGTTTTTGACCGCCAAATCGAGCATTTAGCAGGTTCTCTCAGCGGTTTTCCGAATGCCAGCGCAGGTTTTGTTTTAGCGCCGCAACTCGACGGTGCCAGTTTGCGTAAAATTTCTACCAGTCAAGAATTTTTTTTGCCGATGCTGAGGTAAGGATGTCGCGTGAGTATCGGCGCGGGAACGGCGTTGCCACCAAATTTAAAATATCCATGCTCACCCTTGGTACTATCACTGAGGGTCACTACAAAGCACGGCAGGTGGTTTCCGTAAATCTCGCTACTTTTAGTAGACTGCTGCATAAATAAATTGGTTCCCCCAGCACCCAGGTTTCGCTTTTGGCCAGTTTGGCTAAAAAATCCCTTAATTAGCTGTATTAATCCTAGTAAATTCACGTAACCATTGCAAAAGCAAGAGCTAAGTCTTCATAGAATCTTTAATCAAACGCGAGAATATCTTCATAGAATCTTTACAGGTACGTTGTTGCGCTTTAGCGCTCAAAGAGCGCTAAAGCGCAACAACGTACCCAAAAACTTGAGTTATAGCAACCGCTCTCGTCAGTTAGGACGTTCTTAATTCCACCAAACCATTGATTCTAGTCCCTTCTTCCCCTAGCCCCTAGTCCCTAGCTATAAGTAGATAAAACCTCTGTAGACGTGGATTTGGTGTTAGTTCTGAAAATCTGTCAAAACGCCGTAGATTGCCCAGATTGCCATTGGTCGGAGGTAGTGACTGGCACGGAATGTACCGACAGCTGTAATGGCTTCTGGCGTCCGAAATTGCAGCCCGTTATCATAAATTTGTCTTACCACGGCTTCTGTAAGCTGGAATGCTTCAGCTTTCATTCCCATCTGGACGAGAAAAGCAGCTAGACCGAAATTAATTCCAGTCCAGACTTCCAGAGGATGGGTAGCGTCGGGTTTTTCGGCAGAACCATCAAGTTTGACACCGTTAGCAGCACCTATCTGACCGTTGTGGAACTTCAAGAAGCAGGCTTCGTAAACTGTTTTTAGGGCGCTGAGCGCACATTCGGCTGGTACAATGTCAGGTAATCCCAGCAAGCGAGCGTAGAATTGGCCGCACAGCTGGTCTGCCATCACTACATCTGAGCCGCTTTCGCTATCGAGTTTGTAGTACTGACCGTTCCAGAGTTTTTGCTGATAAAGCTCGATCGCTTTCTCTAACCAACTCTTATAAGTATCGATCGTTTCTTCAATATTATTGTTACCTACACCCTTCCCCTCCTCTACTCCTACTCCCCTCCCCGTAGACGGGGAGGGGTTGGGGGTGGGGTTCCTGTCGTCCCCATAGACGAAGTGGGATTCTTCCTGTTTTCCTAGAATATTGCCGATCGCGATCGCAGCTGACAGCGCCGCCAACCACAACCCACCGCAATACGCACTTACTCCCTTTAGTTGCCAATCATCAAAAGTCTGATCCGGCGCACCAGAATTTTCTGGAATGCTATCCCCATCTAGATCGAAGGTTTTCAGATAAGCAAGTGTCTGGACTACGCTGGGCCAGCAATTCCTCAAAAACTCGACATCTGTTTTACCAGTAAACACAAAATAGCGATAAACCTGTAAAACAAAATCACAGGATAAATCCTTCCACAAGTTGCAATCTTGATAGCTGGTGTAATTAGTCTTTTCCCAAGGATGTTCGTTCGGCGCACCCAAATCGTGGGGGGTTGCACCAGTAATTTTACGGATAGCCGATGCTTGGTTGTAGCCAATAATTCGGGGCGTGCGATCGCCACTCTTAATTGCCCTTGAGTATGCCTCTAAAACCGCTTTTTCCAATTTCGGCCAGAACATAAGCACGGGAAACGAGCCGTACAGCCGCACATCCAGACTTTCGTACCAACGGTAATCCAAACACTCCAACACCGCAAACTGACCCACCGGATCGCGTTCGTCTGCCGCACTCCAGAGAGTACCACCGCTGGCGAGGTCATAAAGCTCGTTAAACAGAGCCATTTTAAACCAAGACGGCAAATCCTCGCGATCGAGAATCGGCTGCTGCCAAGCTTGTATGCGCTCTCTCCAAGTCTCGTAGTGCTTGAGAGCGGTACGAACCATTGACCAAGCATTCTTACCGTTGCGACCAAAGAAATCTGTATAACGTCGGTAATATTCAATCCCAGCAGCAAATTCCGTGACTGGCAAATCCCAAGCTAAAATAAAGGGAATTTTGCGAGTTTTGCCCGGTCTGATGGTGAAACGCACAGCTAGAGCGGCTCCTATCTGTTCCCCAGTCACAGCAGCCAATTCATTTTCGCGATCGCTTAACGAACCATCCGCCCCAAAACTTTGCCAGATATCCGAACCATCCCCAGCCGGATTCCAGCGAGTGTGATAAAACACTTCCAAGCTGGGATTACTGAGAGTAGCTAGAGCCCACTGTCCTTCCCCTTCCCCGACATCATAGATATCAGGGCGAAATCGGTCTAACAGACAGCCGTGCCGGTGTTCATTTTCAACCCACTGATTAAAATTGCCCGTGCTATCCCCCAATCGCGGTTCGTACTCATAAACCGGACTGCCATCATCCCGAACAGATACCTGTGGCGTCTTATTAGCATTAGTAAACCAACCCACCATATTCTGCCAAGTCAGCATAATACTAATAGTAATTGGCTTGTCAGTAGGATTGTGGACAGTCCATTCAAAAATAGCGATAGGGTACGAGCTTTCCTGATAATTTCCCGGCCAAATTGGAGAAAACTGCTCGCAAGTCAGATCTGCTTGAAATACCCCTTCATAAACAAACCAACTGCGCGGATAAAGAGCGTAATAATTTCCCGTAGAAGCTAGAGAAGATTGGGTATTTCCTGTCCCCACTTCCAGAGAAGCTGGATACCATTTCCACGCAGATAAAGTGCCATCTGCTGGCGGTTCGGTACACAGAGCGTAAGCTTGCTTGCTCAGTCCTGTCTCCTCAAAAACACTAAACTGGCAAGCAGGGAAGTTCTGGAAGGTATGCTCTCCCCCATCCAAGTGCCAGAGGTTAAAATCACCTCGTGGCGATCGACCAATGCAACCAGATCCAAAGCCACCCAAAGTAGCTCCGTGCCAAGGGCCATCATCTAGATTACTTTTAGAGCGAACTTTATAGGGCTTCTCCCAACCTAGACCGATGGGGCGCTTCCAGGCACAGTTAGGAATTTCTGGTCTGTTGTCATTAGTCATTGGTCATTAGTAATTAGTAATTGGTCATTAGTCATTGGGCTAGGGGAAGAGAGGAATTTTAGATTTTAGATTTTAGATTTAATTTCAATCTTCTCCCTCTTCCCTCTTCCCTCTTCCCTTTTCCCTCTTCCCTAGCCCCTAGTCTCCCCTGTCTGAGTGTAATAGCGATTGTAGGAATCGTGCCAGTGAACTGCGTTCCTTTTAACTCCATTAGCAACCATACCTAAAACAGGTGTGCCAGACATTTTCAATCCCTCTATGGTTTGCATCAACGAGTAACGATCCGTCTTGCCAAGTCCCACAACCAGCACCACTCCATCTGTAGTAGTACCCAGGATGTTAGCGTCTGCGAAACCGAGCAGAGGAGGAGTGTCATAAATGATTAAATTGAAAGCTGTCTGGAGTTGCGCCATAATATTCTGCATCTTTTCTGATGAAAGCAGTCTAGTTGGATCTGGTGGAACTTGACCGGAAGTCATCACAAATAGATTCTCTTCCACAGGAGATTGCTGGATAACATCATTTATATCTAAATCTTCTGCGGAAATAAGATTGCTCAACCCCCTCATGTTAGTCAAACCAAACCTTTCATGAACTTGGGGACGACGCAAATCTGCATCCACCAACAACACCCGCTGCCCCATAGCTGCTGCAGCTTGGGCTAAGTTCAAAGCTACTAAAGTTTTACCCTCTGCAGGTGTAGATGAGCTAATAACTAAAGAGCGGATAGGCAAATCGGAACTGAGCAGGCGGACATTGGTGTAGAGAGAGCGAAATGCTTCCACAAATGGAGAAGCGTTATACCGCCGTAAATTTCTATCAGCAGGCGCAAAATTTGGATTTTCTCCCGCAAGTATCCGGGCTGTTTCGGCGACAGGAACGAGTTTTTTGACTGATTTGTGAAACGGAACAATACCCAAAATAGGCATTCCACTTTTCTCTTTGAGGTCATCAACAGAGTGAAATACACTATCGAGCATTTCTGCTAACCAAGCTGCGCCAGCACCTAATATCAACCCGGCAATTACCCCCAGCATAATATTGCGATACTTACTAGGAGAAATAGCAACAGCAGCTTCGGGAGTATTAATTAGTTGCCAAGGAGTAGCTTTTTGGGCTGCTTCAATTTCCAGAGATTCCCGGCTTGATAGAAATCGGAGTAAGCTCTCAGTAGAAACCTGTAATTCTCGTTTTAGGTCGGTGTATTCACGCGCCCTGATTGGCATTTCTTTAAATTCTCGAATCAATAAAGCTTCAGCTTGATCTAGGGCTTTGTTCCGAACTTCTAAAACTTTAATTTGGTTGGTAGTCTCGACAAATTGCTGAGTCAGCGATAAGCGAATAGAATTTTGGTATGTGAGTCTTTCTCTGTTAACCGTAGCGGCAGACAAGTTGTTTCCCAAAACTCTTTGCGCCTCTTTGTTAATTAAGGGAAGCAATTTTTCCCTTTGCTCTTTGAGAGCTAGGATGGTTGGGTTTTCTGCTGTGAATCTGACTGACTCAACCGCAAGTTTAGTTTCTACGTCCTGGAATTCTGTGAGTAATTTTTGGTAGCGAGATGCTTCCGAAAGAGCTGAAGCTAAAATTGCTTCATTAGGCTGTAGTCCCAACTGTCCTTGCAAGGTTCCGTAGAGCGATCGCATTTCATCCAGTTTCGTTTTAGTATTGCTCTGCTCTTGAGAAATGCTGTTCATTCGCCCGGACAATTCTTGAGCTTTAGTTTCCGGATCTATGAAGTTGTACTGCTGTCGAAACTTTTGCAATCTTGCCTGTAGAGTGTCAACTCGCAGCCGTAAATTCGGCAACTGCTCTTGCACGAACTGAATTCCTTCGCGGACATCGCTTTGTCGCTCTGTCCGACTGTAGGATAAATATCCGTCAGCTACTTGCTGCAAAACATCATTAATTTTTTTAGGATCGACATCTTGGTAACGCACCTCTATAATCTTAGTTTGTCCCAACCGGGTAATTATTAAATTACCGATGAGAGATTCGTAAGTTATTTCTGGATACTTAGCTTTAATCTTCTCAACAATAGGAGTCAGAACGCTGGGACTGCGTAAAACCTCAGTTTGAGTATCGTAATCCAATATGGAATAGACGATCGCGCCGAAAGTTTGAGCAACCTTAGTTTCAGCCGTGATAGGTTCTACTAGCACCCGAAAGCTACCAATATACTGCGGCTGACTATTCCAGGTTCGCATCCCAACTGTGGAAGCTACTCCTATAGCCACAGTTGCAACGACTAGGAATCTGCGGCGTAAAACTCCCCAAATCTGACGCAGATCTAGTTTGCTGCCCTCCTCCTCATAAGGCTGTTCTGAGTAGATATTGGGCAATTGCTGAAACTGTCTGCCATTATGATTAGGTACTATCGGCTGAGCATACGGTTTAATTTTCATTTTAGCCTCTATCTATTTATTGTTGAAGTGCTTGGAAATTTTTAAATTGAAGAATTGCAGATTTAAAATTTATTTTGAATTGACAATTTTAAATTTTAAATCTGAAATCTAAAATTATTGAAAGTTTCCGAAGATTCTGAAAAAGTTGAATAGCGAGAAGAAACTACCTACTGGATTTAAAATTGTACCCAAAGTGTCGGAGATACCAGCTATGGTAGAGCGACGCACGACGATCACGTCGTTATCCCGGAGTGTAGGGTTGCCTTCCTCACTAATTCCTTTGGCAAAATCCACTTCCACACCTCGTCGAGAAACTGTACCGTTTGAGTTAAGGCGAAGCAAGTCTACGAAGCTTTTGCGAGCGCGATTGTTAAATCCTCCTGCTGCTAGGACAGCTTGGTTCAACGGTGTATTGGGTGGCACCTGTACAAGCCCTGGTCTGACTACCTCTCCAACCACATTGACTCTAATCGTAGCGGGAGAAATACTGGCTTGGGCTATTTGGGCTGCTTCTGCTGGGTTGACATCGGTGGCAACAGGCACAAAAATTGTATCTCCCTGCTGTAATACCACATCTTGAGAGCGATCGCCCGACTGCAACAGCTGCCAAAAGTTAACGCTTAGCGTTTGTTGATACCCCGCTCGCGTATTTCGGCGCACCTCAATGCGGCGGATATCAGCAGATTGAGTGATTCCCCCGGCCAGTTGAACCGCCTGGGACACGGTGGGTAGCCCAGCGAAAGAAGGTAGGGAACCGGGTGCCCCAGCTGCCGGTCTAACCGTCTGAAGGGTGTAAGTACCGGGACGCTGCACTTCCCCTACCACGGCGACATTCAAAGGTTGAGATGGATCGGCTGCAAAGCTGGAAGATGCTATATCGAGGGATTGCGCTACATTGACCTCTCTGCTCGTTGGAACAACAATTGTATCTCCCTCTTGCAAGTACAAGTCCTGACGACGATCGCCCCCCCGCAACAACTGATTAAGATCCACGCTGGTGAATTGTTCTGTACCGCTTTGAGTCAGTCGGCGAATCTGTATTTGCCCGATATCAGCCGATTGCGTAGTTCCCCCCGCAACTTGAATCGCCCGCGACAAGGTAGGCAAAGCACCTGCTTGAGCTGCCTGAACGGTATAAGGGCCAGGACGAGTCACTTCACCGGCTACGACAATATTTATGGGTTGAGGTTGAGTGGGAGCATAAGTTGCTCTTGCTATGCGAGCCGTTTCTGCTAGGTTTATGGTGGCTGTGGGGGGGATATAGATGGTATCTCCCTGTTGTATGATTAGGTCTTGGGAGCGATCGCCTGCCGCCAATAGCTGCTCCAGATTTACCGTGATGGTTTGCATTCCACCGCCTCGTCCAGTCCGGCGTACCTGAACTCTACTGAGATCGGCTGATTGGTTGACTCCTCCGGCGATTTGAATTGCCCGCGACACGCTGGATTGGGCTCCGCTTGCATCTGGCGGGATTAGCTGGGGACCGGGACGAGTTACTTCGCCTGCTACGACAACATTCAAAGTTTGAATTTGGGTGGGAGCTAAGCTGGTGTTTGCTGTTTGAAATGCCTGTTGTAAGTTTATGTTGGCTGCGGTTGGCACAACAACTGTATCTCCCTGTTGTAATATCAAGTCCTGAGTGCGATCGCCCGCCTGCAACAACCGATTGAGATTCACAGCGATGCTTTGTACTCTGCCGCCTCGCGTGGTACGCCGTACCTGCACCCGGCCCAAGTCGGCAGATTGAGTTAGTCCTCCAGCCACTTGAATTGCCCGCGACACGCTGGGTCTTGCCCCGCTTTGATCTGGCAGAACTACCAGAGGGCCGGGACGAGTCACTTCCCCAACTACGACTACATTCAGCGGTTGATTTTGAGCGGGAGCGAAGCTAGCCTCTGCTTTTATGGGTGCATCTGCCAGGTTTATGTTGGCTGTAGGGGAAATAAAGATGCTGTCCCCATCCCGCAAAGTGATGTCTTGATTGAGGTCGCCTCCTCTTAGCAATGCAAAGAGATCTACGTTGATGGTTTGCGTTCCACCGCGTACTACGCGACGTACCCGAGCGGCTCGCAGGTTAGCCGATTGAGTAATGCCTCCTGCAAGGGTAAGCGCCTGCGTCAGCGTTGGCTGTTGCACAGCTCCACCTGAGGCGGTTAGGGGAATGATGTAAGAACCGGGACGATTAACTTCTCCTGATATCGCCACTTGCAAGGGTCGCGGCGCTACCAAACTGACGGTAACGATCGGGCGTCTGAGGTAGCGGGCATATCGATTGGAAATTACGTTGGCACCTTGTTCGAGCGTAAGTCCCTGAAGCGACACGCTGCCAATCAGAGCCAGATTTACGGTGCCATTCACCAAGATCTGGTATTCCCGACTGTATTCGGGGACGTTGAAGATATCCAGTTGAATGCGATCGCCAGCTCCTAAAGTGTAAGCTCTTTCGGCCTGTACCGAACTGGTACGACCTCGTGGTGTCTGAGCCAAACTGGGAACCGAGTAGGCTAGAGGGAATAAAGCCAACAGGATCAAACCCATAATAGATTGGCGTACTTTGCTGGAATCTTTAAAACCTGCACCAACCATAAACTTTTTCCAAATTATTCAAAAATGCCAACAAACCACCCTAGTTTATCTAGTCCATGCTGCCACACCTTACTGGTCATTGGTCATTGAGTAGTGCTGAGTGGGAAAATCTTCTTCCCTCTTCCCATAGCCCCTCTTCCCCGCACTGACTTTCGCCCCAAAAACTTAAAGGCGTTTCTTCCTCACGAAGAACGCCCTGTTTGTCGATTATAAGTCATCAAGAATTGTTAAATTTTCGCTGAGTGAAAAATCTATCCCTCCGCCCGATCGAAAAAATTGCAAATTCTAACTTGTTATTTGACAGCGCCTAGCGTAGAGCCGCATTGCTGCCATCTTAGCTTGCCCGAAAGCTGGGATTTGGCTTGCCTTGGGTATTGCTCAAATCGTCTCCATCAATCGGCAAACCAACTTCAGCCGCTGCACGTCCCAGCATGGCTTGCTGCCGATTCTTAACTAGATGGTGATGACGCAGCATCAGGGCGCGGGCTTGTTCGTTAGCAGACATAGTAGTTTCTCCTGGTTTTTTCAAACGCTTTGTTGTCTTCATTAATTAATCTATCATAAAATTCTGTAACTTTAGCTACAAAATCCTGTTTTTTACAAAAATTTACATAAAATTTCAGGATCGGACTACGCACGGATAGAGCAATCTGTGTTCTTCTTCCCCGTTGTCTCTCCCACTCTCCCACTCTCCCGCTCCCCCGCTCCCCTGGAGCCCCTTTTATTTGCCTCTACCGGAGTAACAGAGAAGGACGCTACCCTGGATAGGGAAACCCGTATCTCCAGAAACAATGCCTACACCTTGTCACATCGTTGTAGAAGGCAACCCTGTAATCGTCTACGCCAGCAGAAATGGCGCACCTAATAAAATCCTGCCCATCCTCCAACCCTTTCTAGAGAAGTTCTGGGAAGAAAGAGACACCTGCGGAGAATACTGCGATACTCCTGAGTGCTTAGTAGCTCAGATTGTCGTTAGGTTCGGCTATGAGATTTGCGAAGATGATTTTTCTAACTTGAGAGTTGGCGTCAACTACGACCCGAACGTTGAATATATCTATTCGATCGGATTGGATCGTACAATTAACGTTTGGGTTCCAGAAACTGAGTATCGCAGCAATCCCAGTTTGGAATTAAAAGGCTGTCGTCAATTGGCCAATCAGCTTTGCTGAGTTGCGATAGACAATGTGGAAGTTTTAGACAACTGGTGGCGATGAAACGTCACAAACCCGCTGCAATGGCGACTTCGCGGCGGGTAGTTCAAATGCTTTGACTAAGAATTTGAAATTTTAGATTTTTTTTGTTCGTAACCCAAGTTGCTAGTTATTAATTTTGAGGGATTTTTCAGGCTGTAGGGTGCGTCAGATCGCAGAATTTTGGATACGATCACTAATTTTATCGGTCTGACGCACCCTTGTCAAACACAAGAAACCGAGTTTTTAGCTCTCAAAGTTTTCTAAGTAGCAACTTGCGTTAATAGCAAAAAACAGCAAAGCTTTCAAGAACTAATTATTGTGCCACTAAGTTTAGCCCAGACACAGTAGGCAGAGCCTCGCTTATCAAGCGGGCTATTATTCTTTAGTAGTTGGGTTTTAAGTAAAATATTTTACTTAAAACCCAACTACTAAAGCTGGAAACTTCATTTTAAAGAAGCATTGGCAAGAACAGCCGGAGATGTCAACAATTCTAAGGCTGCTTGATATTGACTATCTGCCTGTGTAGCAAATTGGTTCGGGGCAATCGGTTCCCAGGTGACAACTCGGTCGGGCATAATACCCAACTTATTGATATCGTGATGGTTGGGAGTTTCATACTTGGCAACAGTCACTGCCAATCCAGACCCATCCGACAAGTCAAACAATGATTGGATTAAACCTTTACCAAAGGTTTTTTCGCCTACTAGGAAAGCGCGATGGTTATCCTGCAAAGCACCGGCGAGAATTTCGCTGGCACTCGCAGTTCCCCGATTGACCAAAACTACTAGGGGATCTTTGGTTAGGGCGGCATCTGTGGCATCAAAGCTGCCGATGATTCCTTGTCGGTTTACTGTATAAACGATCGTGCCTTTATCCAACCAGTAGCGGGCAATTTCGATCCCTGCTTGCAACAAACCACCTGGATTGTTCCGCAGGTCTAGAATGTAGGCATTTGCTCCTTGTTGCTCTAGGCGTGTTATGGCGTTTGCGAACTCTTTAGCTGCATTAGCGTTAAATTGATTGAGGCGAATGTAGCCAACGGCGATACTGTCTGAATCCCCTCGTAATTCTGCAAACACTGGATTGAGGGCAATGCGATCGCGTACCAGTTTAATTTCTTGTGGTTCTGTCTGACCTCGTGCTACTGTGAGGGTGACGGAAGTCCCTATAGGCCCACGCATACGGGCAGCAGCTTCGTCAAGGCTGATATCCTTTGTTGGGACACCATTAATTTCCAAGATGCGATCGCGCGGTTGAATGCCTGCCTCCTGGGCCGGTGAACCAGCAATAGGTGCCAAAACTTGTAAGTCGCCGGTTTCTTCATCCAGGGCAATTTGCAGCCCTACTCCTGTTAGCTCTCCAGAAGTTGTTACTTGTAAACTGCGATATTGACTGGGCTGGAGATGTCGCGTAAAAGGATCGTCTAGACTTGCCAGCATTTGCCTAATTGCGGCGTAAGTTTCCTCTCGATTTTTCAGCGGTTCCTTTATAACCTTTTGCCGCACAAACCACCAGTTTTGATCGTTGAATGTGTCATCAACATACGACTGGTTGACAATTCGCCAGACTTGAGTTATCAATTTTTGTTCTTCTGTGAAAGCCGAGGCAGGCGGGGTCCACCAGCCCAAGAAGAAAACAATTGACACGAATAGCAGAAGTCCAAGCCGAAAGAAGCGATTTTTCATACCACAAATTTTAGAGATTATTTTACATAGGTTTTACGCATTTTCGCAAAACAGTCTTCCGAAGCCTGTGTCAGACTGAAAGTCAGTACGAGAATTATTGAACTTGTGATTGAGGTAGAAGTTCACAACTCACTACGAGCCTTCCTGCGATCGCTAGGAGCAGCATACTGGCCCCATCATTTAACGATGGCAAGGCTAGTGGCACGCGCCTTGCGATTGGGGCGCAGCGCCCTGATTCAGGTGGGATTTCCGGCGGGCATCAACCAGCGGTATCGCCTGAGCTATTTGGCACCAGCCTTGATCTGGCCGGGGCCAGTCATTCTGGTAGCCACCGAAGCCGTGCAGCAACGTCTGCTCAAGGTGGAAATTCCCCAGTTGCTGGGGTGGATTCGCAATCCGAAGGCGATCAGAACTGGCAATGCTTTGCCTGATGCGGATTTCCAGGGACTGTTACTCACCACGCCAGAAGCTTGGTTAGCCGATCGGCTGACAACGCAAGAGTTATTTGGCACTGGTATTCCTACGATTGTAGACGGCGTTGATGATTTGGAAGTTTGGACTCGTAACCAGCTGACTGCTGCGATCGAACCCAAGGACTGGGACCAACTGATGTTGGCGAAACCATCCCAGGCGAGGGCAATTCGCAATGCACGGGTGCAACTGACAAGGGCGGTGTTCCAGCATCCCCCCAATCCCTACGAATGCTGTCTGATGGAAGCGCCAGAACAAGATATCTTGAGGCGTTTGTATCGTGAATTAGGAAATCAAGATGAAGCAGAGGGAAATATATCGCCTGCTGACTTAGATTTACCAAATGTCTGGAAAATTTTTTGGCAGCAATTTCAAAGCGATGGACAGCTAGTTTGGGCTGATATTGCCCGCCGCCAAGGTCAGTTTTCTTTGTATTGCGGCCCAGTGGATGTGGCTTCAAATCTTAGCAGCATCTGGGAGCAACAGCCGGTGGTTTTAATCGGCGGTGCTTTGGAGTTGGAGGCAGAGGCTCCTATGTATCGCCAGCGCTTGGGGTTGGGAGATTTAACTTGTCTGAAGTTCTCTCCAGATCGTCAAAATGAATTGATTCATCTGTATCTGCCAGATGGACTGCCTATGCCCAATACGCCACAATTTCAAGCTGCTCTCCTGTTGGAAATCCGCAGACTGCTGATTGTTAGTACTGCAGTTAGGGGAATCACGGTTCTGTTAGTGAGCGATACGCCGCTCAAGGCTCAGGTGGCTGCGGTTCTGGCATCTGAATTTGGTTCGCGGGTTCAGGTGGAAAAAACTTGTTTGGATGATAATGGCATCTTGGTTACAGGTTGGGAATTTTGGCTGGCGCATCAGGATGTCCTACCGGCACCTCTTCTGTTGGCGATCGCAACGTTACCCATTCCCTCTTTGGAAAATCCCCTGGTGGCGGGTCGAGTTGCCTACTACAAGCAGCAGCGTCAGGATTGGTTTCGCCTGTATCTGTTGCCAGAAGCTCTTACCTCTCTGCAACGAGCGATCGCACCCGTGCGAGAAACCCAAGGCGCTCTAGCCCTGCTAGATAGCCGTGTCATCCACCGCAGCTACGGTCAACAGGTACTGGCTGCTCTGGGGCCTTTTGCCAGAATCAATTATTTAGACCTCAACCTTTTGAGTTCCGACCGCTAATCTAAATAGTCGATTGACTGCTAAAAAATTTTGTCTATAATTGTATTCTTCTCAAAAATCTGGTCATCACCCGAACATAAAGGCTATCATCAAGCCAAAGTTAGATTTTATTACTTTAGAGTTATGGGCGAAGCAAAGCGGCGTAAAGCCACACTCGGAGAAAAATACGGCCAAGAATCCTCCCTGGGCCGATGGTTACCAGTTACTAAATCTCAAGCAGAAGCGTTTGTTCAGTGGACAACTCGTGGTGCTTGGATTGGTATTGGCCTACTGGTTGTTGCCTGGGTTAGTGTCCGATTCATTGGCCCTGCCCTGGGTTGGTGGCAAGTTAATTAAATCTTGCCTAAAGATAGAAAATTTAGACATCTGGGCGCAGGAGGCTTAAGAAAATCTGTATTTTTCTGCCTAGCCTGTTGCCAAAGTCTTTCTTTGGAAGGAACTGGATTTATCATTTCGCGTCTAGGATGCAGTGGTGTCGATCGTAATGTCACTCTTGATACGTTGCCTTCGGCGATCGGTCGGTTAAGCTAAAACAAAGCAGTTAGTCGTCCAGTTTAAAGGATTTGTAGCCCTTTTGACCAACCCCAGAATGTCTGAATTATTAAGAAAATGTAAAACAAGTCTACAATTAGGTTTGGTGGTTGGAGGATAACCGTGTTTATTAGACTTGCAGAGCAACACCGCCAATTTGTTCAAGATCTAGTGATGAATCTTCAAGCGCTGGCGGTCGTCCTAGAGCGTAGAGGATACCTCGCTTCTTGCTATACCTGCGGCGGCCAAATGACGAGCGCCTCCTTTATGGTTAGTTTGGGGGACAGTCATTTGATTCGATTTTTGGTATCGGATTACGGCATCACTTGGACAGAGATGCGAGACGATCGGGAACTAATGAAGCTAGAAGGTGCAGAGGCCATCTCTCAGCTACAGGAACTGGCTGATTTGGTTAAATACCAATTTGAACCCTCGGAGCCTTGTGCTGTCAGCGCCAAAGCAGATTCCAAACGTTGACAATGAGATTTGCCCCTTTTCCACTTCCTTATAAGCGTGGCAAAAGCCCTTTGGCTAAAGCCACAATCAAGTTTTTTTTGGTATAATCGATAACTGAAAAAAATAGGGTGGTGGGTCATTCGATTTGGGATTTTCGATTTTGGATAATGGAATTGACCCGACTGATGAATCCGGGGGTTTCCGAGTTGTTATGCTTTTGTTCAAAGAATAACATTTTTATTCCTCTGCCCCTCTGCTCAAGAGCCCCCCTGCTCCTCTGCTGAAGTAGCATAGTAAATACGCAAAGGCCATGTGCGGTAGTTCGCTTAATAAAAATTAGGAAAATTTAAAAAAATTTCAGTAATTGTGCGGGACTCACAGAAGCTTAAATAGCATAACTTAAAAAGTAGGGAAACTGCGCTCCTGGAGTCGTCTGAAGGTATGGAATTGGAAAAACGCCTCGGGTTATACCAGGTATTTTTAAGGATTTACGAGCATAATCACGGTTTACTGGATGAAATTCTCCAGTTAGAAAACTTATCCTCTCCATCTCTAAGGGGCTTTACACCAGCTTACGTACAAGGCGTGGTGCAGGGGCAGCAAGCTTATATAAACACCAATTTGGTTGAGGGGAAAACGCAGCGGCTATTTCAGCCTCAGAGAGTCTGGGTTATTGGGCGCGATCGTCGTATTGCCTTATCAGTTCGGGATCAATGGATGTCTCGTCGCCACGCCGTTATTCAGTACGTCCACAACGAAGGTTTTTACTTAGTTGACCTAAACAGCACCAACGGTTCCTTTGTCAACGGCGAACCCGTCTTCAAGCGCGTACTGCTCCAAGATGGCGATCGAATACGCCTGGGGAGTTTAGCCATTTCTTTTTTCTTCGGTCAGACTTGTCAAACAGTGGAGGCAGTATCCCCAGAGCTACTGGCTCAAATCAACGGAATTACACAGCCTCAAAGGGCACCAATAGCAGATCCCATGTTCACATCGATTTTAGAGGAGGAGCCATTCCTTGCCAAACCCCCAAAAGATACATCTACGATCGACAGACAGAAAGCCGCTTCCGAAAATATAACCTCACCATCTTCTTTGCCGCACTTGAGCGCATCTGAGCGCTCGGAGATTTTAGACCGCTTTCTCAGCAGTCGCCAGACGCCTGTGGAGAAAAATTGAGTCAATCGATTTTGGATTTTAGATTTTGGATTTTGGATTCTAGGATAATGGAATTGACCCCAAGGATGAATCCGGGGGCGACCAAACCAATAATTTCCCGCATAATAACAGGAGAGTGGAAGAAGACTAGCCTTCTTCCACTCTCCTGTTTGGTTTTTAGGGTTATTCTACGTCCTCTAGCATCTCTTCTTCCTCGGATATATCGCTTGGATGCGCCACCGAGTTGGCAGAGACTACGGCTCCCTTATCTAGTTTTTCGCGGATCTGCTGCTGAATTGCTTTGCCAACTGGGGCATTCTCATCTAAATACTTGATGGCGTTGTCTCGACCTTGGGCGATATTTTCACCATTGTAGCTGTACCAAGCTCCTTTACGGATAATCACGCCGATCTCTTCGGCAATGTCCACAATACAGCCCATAGTGGAAATGCCTTTGCCGAAGATAATGTCAAACTCGCCAATGCGGAAGGGGGGAGCGATTTTATTTTTGGCAACTTTGACTTTGACGCGGATACCAAATTCTTCTGCGCCTTTTTTCAAAGTTTGAATGCGGCGAATGTCCAGTCGCACTGAGGCGTAGAACTTGAGCGCGTTACCGCCGGTGGTGGTTTCTGGGTTACCGTAGGTGACGCCGATTTTTTGGCGCAGTTGGTTGAGAAAAATTACGGTACAGCCCGATTTACCGATGTTGCCCGTGATCTTACGCAGGGCTTGGCTCATCAAGCGAGCCTGTAAACCCATGTGAGAATCACCCATATCGCCTTCAATTTCAGCGCGAGGCACCAGCGCCGCTACGGAGTCAATCACTACGACATCAACTGCCGCAGAACGAACTAGCTGATCGACTATTTCTAAAGCTGATTCGCCATTGTCCGGTTGCGAAACGAGCAGATTTTCAATATCGACGCCCAGGGCAGCGGCGTAGGTCGGATCGAGGGCGTGTTCGGCATCGACAAAGGCGGCAATGCCACCAGATCTTTGCACTTCCGCGATCGCGTGTAGCGCCACTGTCGTCTTACCTGAACTTTCTGGGCCGTAAATTTCAATTACCCGTCCCTTCGGTAAGCCACCACCCAGGGCTAAATCTAAAGTTAGTGCGCCGCTGGGGATGGTTTCTACCCTCATCCGGGTGGCATCTCCCAAGCGCACTATGGCTCCTTTGCCAAATTGTTGCTCAATTTGCTTGAGTACCAGGTTTAGGGCTTTTTCTTTGCCAGCCGTATCATTTGTTGCAATAGCCATTTGTGCCTCTAAAATAGGAGGTTTAAAATTTGGTAGTCTGGGAGTAAGGACTAGAACATATATACTATTCTAGTTTACACTTCCCCGACCGTACTGAAATGTCCCAGGTTGTTTAATCTATATTGGTCATGACTTACGCACTAGCCCCCCAGATTTGGGGGAAGTCAGCTTCCTGTTCCCCCCAGATTTGGGGGGCAAGGGGGGCCAACAAGAAATATTGGTTAAGTCCTGTTTGTTTTAGGGTGGTTATGATATTTAATCGGAGTGTAGCACCATCTGACGAACATATCTGCTGGTTTAAGCTTTTTTAAGTTCCTCCCCCCGATCGCACTTGTGATGACTTCGTACCTTTCCGATACTCTAATTCCAGAGACAGCTTTATCAGTGGGCGGGTTGACAGACTATATCCAGAGTTTGTTAGAAGAAGATGACCACCTGCGGCAGATATGGGTGTTTGGAGAAGTCTCCAGTGCCAACCGACATCCTAGCGGGTTGTTTTTCACGCTGCAAGACTCAGACGGGAAAGCGACGATTCGCTGCGTGGTGTGGACTAGCCAACTCGGCAAACTGGTACAGACGCCAGTGCGCGGGGAACAGCTGATTATTTTGGGCAGTATCCGTCTCTATCGTCAGCGGGGAGAGTATCAGCTGACTGTTTGGCAGGCTTTTCCGGCGGGGGAGGGGTTGCAAGCGTTGCGTTATCGCCAACTGCTCAAGCGTCTGGAAGCAGAAGGTTTATTTGCCCAGGAAAGAAAGCGTCCGCTTCCTTCTCATCCCCAAACGATCGCTGTCGTCACCTCACCTTCTGCCGCCGCTTGGGGGGATATACGGAAAACACTAAAATATCGATATCCGGGATTGCACGTACTGTTTTCACCGGCTCAAGTGCAGGGGGATGGGGCACCAGCTTCTATTGTGGCAGCGATCGAACGGGTAGAGCGGGATGGTCGGGCGGAAGTAGTAATTTTGTCGCGGGGAGGTGGTGCGGTTGAGGACTTGGGCTGCTTTAATGATGAAAGGGTGGTGAGAGCGATCGCTCTGTGTTCCATTCCGGTTATTACTGGAATTGGTCATCAGCGAGATGAATCTTTAGCTGACTTGACGGCTGATTTCTGCGCTCATACTCCCACAGCTGCGGCTGAGCAAGTTGTGCCGGAACTGACCAATCTAATTGTTGAACATCAAGAGCGAATTGCTGCATTCCATGAAGTTGTAAATCGGCAATTAGAAATAGCTCAAGATAAAATGGAACAGTTGCGAAATCGCTTGCGGCGACTGCGGTTAGACAGACAAGTTCAGCAAGAAACTCAGTCGCTTAGTTGGTTGCGTCAACGTTTGGTGCAAGCAACAACCCAGCGATTTGAGCAAGCTAACCAGCACTGTCAGCTATTATCGCAAAAGTTGGAAACTCTCGATCCAAAAGCGGTACTGCAACGCGGTTATGCGGTAGTCCGACAAGAAGATGGAAGTATTGCTCGTTCTGCTGCTGGTTTAAAATTAGGGCAAGAATTGTTGATTCATCTGGGTGAGGGTCAGGTTAAAGTTAAAGTTATTGAGATTTTGGATGAAATTTTAACCACCAAGACGCGAAAGACAAGAAGAAGATTAAAGAAGGATGATTTATGATTAATTCTACGGATATTTCATTTCAGAATGATTGGAATTACGAAGATAACGTCGCCAAAATTGAAAACATAGTGGCTGAAATTGAATCGGGTAAGTTAGAACTGGCTGAAGTTTTTGAAGAATTTGCGGCTGCTGTTCAACACTTGCGTCAATGCGAAACTTTTTTGCAACAGCGACGACAACAAGTTGATTTGTTGATTGAAACGCTGGTGGATGAGCCAGAATCTTTTTAAGGCATAAGATACGATACATTAGCATATCACGCCTGGAAGACATAAGCTGATCTAATCATTTGTTGTTAGAGAAGGGCAATGAAACAAGCGCGATCGCTAAAACAAAAAAGTCACCTTGGTTGCTTGTAAGTAATCATTGCTACTTAGTATAAGGCAGGAAGTTTCAACCCTATAAGCGATATGAAGAGTTTCAGTTTATCTGAAAGTAACGGATGCTACAGGGAAAATAGAGTATTTAGCTTCTTCTAGATATATCTAAAATTTTAATTTATTTTTTACAGGGCATGGTAATATATAGAATAATTTTAGTCGTGCAATTGCGGTAAAACTATGAAAGCCCTAAAAGTTGTTTTAATTGCAGTATTAGCAGTAATGGCGTTGGCGGGCTGTACGCAGCCTTCGCCGCCACAAGCCGCACAACCAACGGCACAACAAACTGCACAACAAACTGCACAACAAACTGCACAACCCCAAAAAATTGAATGGGTAGGTAAAACATTCCTGATTGATTTTGGAGAACTAAAAATAAAGGGGCAATTTCCAGCAGCCAACCAGTATAAATGGGAGTATCTTACAGGTAACGAGAAAGGCAAAACCGGGTTAGAAACAATACGCTTAGTAGAAATTCGCCCCAATGTTCATATAAATTCTTGGGTGGAAAAAGACGGGACGGCGATAGTTGAAGTGCTGGATTTGGAAAAAATGACCGTGCTTTCTTACGGTGTTAAGGATAAAAAAATTAATGAGTACAAAGCAAAATTGAGTGAAATAAAGTAAATCTAAGCGATGCTACCACGCTTGCGAGTTTCCTTGTAAGATGTTCCCACATTTCTTAAACCTGCTCTAATCATTTGTTGTTCGAGAAGGGCAAAGAAACGAGCGCGATCGGCCCCTTTTACAACCGCCTGATTGTGTGCTTCAGCAAGAACTACTGGATAACCATAACCTTTCTGAATTTGCGCTAACATCAAACCAAGAGATAGATCCAGCAACGCTGAATTTTCTGCCACCCACGCCGGAATTTCAATTCGGGCAATTTCGCTTCCCACGTGGACGTAGCAGAAATAAATTTTCTGAGCATCGTCGTAGAAATTGAGAATTTTGTTACTACTGCGCCATAGGGCACCGCGTTGTCCCGGTTTCAAACGAGATGCCCAAAGAGCTGTATCCCTCAAAGGATCGAAAACTTGGCACGGCGTTTTCTCTAAGTTGTCGCAATGGACGACGCAGTTAGGGGTAGAGTAGGTACAAGCTTGTAAGCGCAGGAAGTTGAGGGATTCGCTGCTGCGAGAGGCGCTGAGGTAGCCTAGCAGGGGAATGCCAGCTAAGCGCATTTGTGACCAAGCTTCCATGATTGGAGGTATAAGGCGATCGCACGCATCAGATGGTAGCTGATCTAAAAACCAGTAGAGTAAAGAACCATCCACCATTGCCAAAGTTGGCACTTTAGCAGATTGAACCTCACCCTCTTTCCCCCCTTCTTTCCCCCCCTCTTTCTCCCCCTCTTTCTCCCCCTCTTTCTCCCCCTCTTTCTCCCCCTCTCCGTTAACGGAGAGGGGGTTGGGGGGTGAGGTTTGACTTTTTGCCCAACTTATAGACAACTCTGCCAAAACAACTGCTTCGGAAACAGTGCGCCGATAACCCATCCATTCCTCAGTGCGAATACCCCATTGGCGAGAAACATACAGATCTTCGGGACGATAGAAAACTTCTGGTAGACTATCCAATAAAGGATGGCGTCCTTGTCCGTAGTGCAACACAACCCGACCTATATTTATCAGATAGCAGTAGGCAATTTCGTGGTGACTGGGAGCAATTTGGGAACCATCGGTGGCGATAACGGTATGAGCTTTTGGAGGAACTGGAATGTCAATGCAGGTATCTAATGGCTCAACTGGTACGGGAGGGGAAAATATGAAGCGATCGCGCCATTTCTCTATTTGATCCTCCAATTCTACCTGTCTGCCATAAGCCTCTTCCAGCAATTTCTGAGCGACTTCCAACCGTTGGCGACTCGCCGCCGCCTCCAAGGTTAGGTGTTGGCTCAAACCTTGCATTTGTCGCGCTAATTTTGTTAGGTCAAGCATAATCTTTAATTTTTATATAAAGATGGATTTAATGATATAGCAACCGATGAAAGTCGGTTAAGCCATAAATCTGGGGAGGGGGCTAGGGGTTAGGGGCGAAGCATTCGGGTAGTAAATATAAGGTTTTAACCAATAAATTATATGCCCGAATGCTTCGCCCCTACTGCCCTAATCGACGAGAGCGGTTGCTATATATGTGGCTCTTTCGGAGTTTTTATCCTTTTGTTCACTTAAAAACATTTTTATTTCTTTTCTCCTCTGCACAAGGGCTCAAATAACATAGTAAATATGGAAGAGCAGATTTTTTTTATGCCTAAAAATTCGGCTTCTCATATCTGCGTTTATCTGCGTACCCTGCGGGAAGGCTGCGCCTACATCCCTCTTCATCTGCGGTAAAAAATTAACCAACGATAACAACAGACAATTTCAGGATATCAAGTAAAGTCGATCGCAGATCGCTTAATTTTAAGGCCAAGCCGAGAAATCCTCAGCAAACTGGGAGAGGGATAACAGCTTAATCCGTGTATCTTGGCGAACAGATTCGTGCTGTGCTGGCGTGTTATATCCCCAATCAGCAAGATAGAGCCTCACAGCATCCAAGTCTGACTGTTTTTGTACCGATCGCAAAGTTTTTAGCCTATCTTCCACAAACCAGATAACTGGCGGTTCAGCTGACTCTGCGATCGATTCCCGTAAAATCTCAGACTTAGGACGCTGTGACTCTTTACCCAATATAGAGCCTTCCGCCATCTCGATATTTTGTTGCTGCAATAACTGCCGAACAAACCGTCCCTCTTTCGTGGTGATAATCCTCAGTTGTACGGGACTGGCGATTAGCTGTTGCAATCGTTCTACAATGCCGGGATAGAAGCAATGCAGACTCAACCATTCGCTTAAATCGCTGACAATCCATTCATCCCTAATATTATCTAGCTTTCTTCCAATATCTGCCGCCACAAGACCTTCTTCGAGAAGGATTTGTTGTGCGATCGCCACCCAGTCCTGCCAAATCTTTTCCTCACCAATCCCCACCAGCAAGGCACGTAGCAGCACAGGCATCTCCCAGCCTACCTCAATCACTGGTCGCAGGCTATAGAACCTGGGTGCTAAATCCTCCGGCGGCGTCAAACTCGTAGGCGACCAGAATTGGCAGTAAGTACGCCAAGCTGTCTCAAAATACTCGCTCAGCCCATCGCAGATCACACCATCAAAGTCAAGAGCTAGAATCTTGGGATTAATTACAGACATAATACCAATTAACTGGGGTGCAAGGATTCGAACCTCGGAATGGCTGGACCAAAACCAGCTGCCTTACCACTTGGCGACACCCCATTGCTTTCTCCTTAATTATAGTAACAGATAGTTATCGTAGTTTGTCAAGTATTTAATTTAGGGAAGTACAAACTTGCATGAAATCCTTGGCTAGCCGGTGAAAGCGGTGAGGTTCTACTATCCCCCTATTTGCACAAGCAGACCAAGTGGATAACCCCCACCATATTTTAGGTTGGTGGGGGAAAACGTTACTAAGCTGGATAAATCCGCAGACGCCGATTGGGCTCATCTCCAAAACTGGTCGATCGCAGGCGGTAATGCTCAACCAGCTCGTGTTGCATCTTCCGCACAGTAGCAGCGCGAGGCAACAACTCCACCGGCTGTCCCTTTGGAATCACAATTTGCTCCACAGCAAGTCTGGCTTCCTCCAGAGCTTCCAGCTCGTCTTCAGAGCCGCTTTGGGTAAACAACCTCAAATCGGCACTTTCTGGCAAGCCAGTATCATCTATGTTCAACATTCGTTGTAGAGCATGAGTAATCTGGGGAATAGTGCTGTCCTTAATCGTGTGGATAGGAACGTGATGAGCTTTGGCAACGTGCCGTAACTTAGAATGGTTTTTTACGTGCGACCTGAGCGCCAAAACCGCATCCGCGCTATCGAGATCCTTCGTCAGCACCATCGGCAAATTCAGCAAGCGAACCACCTGCTCCAGTTGATGACGACTGACGCCGTAGGGATAGACGTGCAGAGGCAAATCTTCCCCATTTGGCCCGGAATTTTTGGTATCGCTATCAAACAACATCGGCTGCTGGAAAGAGGCATTCAGCAATTGCTCAAAACTCTTCTCCTCAGAAGAGCGCTCTGTTTCTGGTTTTGCAGGTAACGGCATCATCTGTCCAGAGGCTCGCCAGCCACTCGATCGCGCATTCGATCCTGTGAGGGTCGTTGTCGCGATCGTCGGTGTACTGGGTGATTCCCGTGTAATCTTGACCTCGCCAGTTTCGCTAACCGTCCTAACTTGAGGATTCGGCTGGCGTCCCCGCAGCAGGTTATCTACCGTGTCAGCAGTGTTCTCGTGTATCACCCAGCGCTGCCGTTCCAGCATTTCCACCGCAATTTCAAATGTCGGGGGTGCTTTGCGCTCCAACACTGTCTTTTGAGAGCCCCGGCGGCGAGCCTCTTCATCTCCCAGCGTCACAGCCTGAATACCGCCAACCAAATCAGACAGCGTTGGATTTTTAATCAAGTTCTCAATCTGGTTGCCGTGAGCGGTGCCAACCAACTGGACGCCCCGTTCCGCAATGGTTCGAGCGGCTAAAGCTTCCAGTTCCGTACCGATTTCATCAATGACGATGACTTCTGGCATATGGTTTTCCACTGCCTCAATCATCACCTGATGCTGAAGTTCGGGACGGGCAACTTGCATCCTTCTGGCCCGACCTATAGCCGGGTGGGGAACGTCTCCATCACCGGCAATTTCATTAGAAGTGTCGATAATGACAACCCGCTTATCGAGTTCATCCGCTAAAACGCGGGCGATTTCTCGTAAAGCAGTTGTTTTACCAACGCCAGGACGCCCCAGCATCAGAATAGACTTTCCAGTCTCTACCAAGTCGCGGATCATGCCGATCGTGCCAAAGACGGCCCGCCCAACGCGACAGGTCAAGCCAATAATTTCCCCGCTGCGATTGCGAATGCCGCTGATTCGGTGTAGAGTTTGCTCAATGCCAGCGCGGTTATCGCCGCTAAAATGTCCTACCCGTTGTATGCAATAATTCAGGTCTTCTGCCGAAATAGGCCGATCTGACAAATATTCGGCCTTACCTGGGAAGCGGGCTTCTGGGCGTCGGCCTAAGTCCATCACTACTTCAACTAAACTGTTCCGGGAGGGGTGATTCTCCAAGATCTGTCGAAGTTCTTGGGGCAAAATTTCCAGCAATTTATTCAGATCGTCTGTAATCTGCATTCTTCCTACGGCGACGTTTTTGACATTAGCTTGCGATTCAGGGTTGTCCTGTTTCTCGTCATGAGTCGTACCGTTAGGATTTTTCATCATGTTTGGGGTAAACAAGTGGTGAGTTGAAGGATCGATAGGTGGAGCAAAACTTTGTGAGGCAGGTTTAACCAAATTGTCTCTTATTCCACAACTAAGTGGGTAAACCTACAGAGGCAAGTAAAAAAAGTATTTGGTATGAGATGAGTGATTTTTTTCATAATACATTTATATTACAATGTTTTAGGCTGACTTAATTTGAGAAACCAGGTTATGCGCTAAGGCCACAGCTTGCCAGAGAAGTTCGGGTTCATCTTCCAGACAAACTGAGTGTTGAGTGGGAGAGATTTCTTTGCCTGCTGCTGGGGTAGAAACCATTTCTGTTTTTTCTAATCGATCTAGAATTGGCGACAACAGTACGCGAGCATAGCTACCATAGGCAATCCCTGCGATCGATAAGTGCTTCGGCTTTAGTGCTGAGTGCCCAGGAGAAGAATTTTTGAGTAAGCCCATTGCTTTTAGCTTGCTAACGGTGTGGCTGTTGGTGCCTCCTGCTAATTGCACATATCCCGGTAACCCGGCGGACAACACTTTTTGACCTAATTTCACGGCTGCATGGGTGGTTCCCGCGCCAATATCACCGCTCATGGGACGCCCGTCGGTCTGCCAAATGAGGGGACAAGGGAGGGGATTGATTAAGTCATAGAGCGATCGCAAGTAGTCAATCAGTCCTTCACCATCGGGACAGCTGATGGCGATCAGTTTGAGTCGATTAATCCTGGGTGCGATCGCGATCCAAAGTCTTTCAAAATCTTTCTGACGCCCTATTTGCGTATGGATTTCCAGTGCATCCACCCCTGTTTCCAGCACTAAGGGTGCGATCGCTTCCGGCGTCGATACATAAGAACGCGCAAAAATCAACTGGCTCGGACAAATTGGCAAACACCTACCGCAGCCATAGCATAGGGGATCGACAACTCCAGAAAATTGGTCATTAGCGCGATCGAACACAATTGCTTGAGCTGGGCAAATACTTTCGCAGGGACGGGGGCATTCCGTCGGACACTCAGTTGAGTTAAATTCCGCCTTGCGAAAATGGGGATCTTCCCCATCATTCAAACTCACCATCAGCCACGGCAAACCATCAAAGCCAAACCCTCGCTGTTTGGCTTGGGTGCTAAGACACGCAGCAGCGCGTAACGCTTCTTGTGCAGCCGCGATCGCAGCGCGATCGGCGGAAACGTCAATACAGTCAGCGCCCGCCAAAGTATATGCCAGAGTAATATTCCGAACGGCAGGGAGGTGTTGGAAACTGGCTCCGCAGATCAGCTTAAACCAGTACCCCTCCTTTAAAGAACGTAAAGGATAGGAGATATTAGCCACACTTATATGTTACTGCGTTCCTCACCAAAACGGGAGGCGATCGCCCTACCTTACGATACGCTTCCCACGCCTAATCATTAACTGCGTTTAGCAGCACTTCAGCTAAAGTCATATCTGCCATGTCATCCATAGTTAGAGTGTCACAGATATCAAACTTCGCCCCAGCACCCTGAAGGTCATCATCCAAAGCTTTGAGAAACCGGCTTGCCGTTGCATCTGAACCCACTTGAATCATCGTAATTGCCAGTTCTTCATCTGTGTCCATCTGGCGAGATGCTTCAATAATCGCTTTCATCACGCCTTTGCGATCGTCCGGTTCACCATCCGTCACCACTATAATAGTTTCTCCGCTAGGCTTGGTCTGACCCGCTGCTTTACGCTCAAAATAACGGTTAGTTGCATCTTGTAGCACGCCAGCTAAGTTAGTGGTGCCAGCAGGGTCATTTTCTTGAAAGATTTGTGCGACTTTAGTGGAAGTTACATTGTCGTATCTTTTGAAGCGGCTGGAAAAGAGGTAAACCGTGATGCCATCAGGATCGAACTGTTCGCATTTTCTTGCTATTGCCAGAGTAGATTCCTGTGCCGTTTCCCAGCGGCTTCTACCACCCGGCTGATCCGGCGTAGACATACTGCCGCTTTTGTCAATAATTAAGGTATAATCTCTATTTTCCATGACAAAAACCTCCTTGTAGTAATCAGCAATTATCTTTAGTCTGAAACGCGGTTTCTTTAAACAATACCTTCGCCAAACCGAAAAATGGACACGCGAGAGTAGAGTAGGTTGGGTTGAGCGCGAGCAAAACCCAACAAATGCGTTGGGTTTCGCTTTAGTCTGAAACCCGGTTTCTTTCAAAAACCCGGTTTATTAGATCTGTCACTTTGGCGATCGAGTATTAACGCGAAGCAACTTGCGTTATTAGTCGCTAATCGCATTTAGCAACACTTCGGTCAGAGTCATCCCCTCCATATCATCAAGCGTTACTGTATCAACAATGTCAAATTTGGCACCAGCGGTTTGCAAATCGTCATCCAAGGCTTTGAGAAACTTGCTTGCCGTTTGATCTGTGCCAACTTGAATGAAGGAAATCGCTAATTCTTCATCTCTATCCAGATGGCGAGATGCCTCAATAATTACTCGCATCACAGCTTTGCGATCGTCCGGTTCACCATCGGTGACTACCAAAATCGTCTCGCCATTTGCCTTTGTTTGACCCGCTGCTTTACGTTGAAAGTAGTTATCTGTGGCATCTTTTAGTACACCCGCTAAGTCAGTAGTGCCAGAAGGATCGTTTTCTTGAAATATCTGGGCGACTTTGCTAGATGTCACGTTGTCCAACCGTTTGAACCTGCCTGAAAATAGGTAAAGCGTAATTCCATCAGGGTCAAACTGTTCGCATTTTCTCGCTACTGCTAGGGTAGACTCTTGTGCGGTTTGCCAGCGAGTTCTACCACCCGTTTGGTCTGGGGTAGACATACTGCCGCTTTTGTCAATAATTAATGTATAATCTCGGTCTTCCAACAAAGAACCTCCTTGCATAATAGACAAACTCCACGGATTGTCACGGTTTCTTTATCTAGCCTAGACGACATTTCTGAGTATGGCTATTACGGCTTAGTTTCTCGCAAAGCTTGCAAGTAATCGATCGCCGCCTCCAATTTGGAAGGGTAGTCGTAGGCAAATTCTTCAAACCACAGCCCCTCTGCTGAACGTATATTTAACTTTTTCAACCACTCTTGAGCTTCTTTTGTCAATGCTTGCCGTTGTTGCTGCTTAATTTGTTCTTGTCGAAGTTGTTCTTCTTTCAGTTGTTGCTGTTTTTTCAGTTCTTCTTCTTTCTGTTTTTCTTCAACCTCCGCCTTTAGTTCGACAAGTAAGCTATTTTCAGCAGAGGATGGAACAATAGTTTTTTGCCAAGAAACTTGCTCTAGAGGAAGGGGTACGCTTGGTAGTTGCTGACGAGATTCTTCCCATTTCAAAGTTGGCTGTTTTTTTGCTTGGGAGGGTTTGTTTTGTTCCTCAAACTCTGCTTTAATCTCAGCTAATAAATTATCCTCTGGCGAAGAACGAGAGAGATTGTTTTGCCAATAAACCTGAGTTTGAGGCGCGGGTATTTGTGGTAGCTGAGGAGATCGTTCCTCTTTCAAAGGTTGCTGTTTTTTCGGAGTTTTGGGTTTCTCTTTTTCTTCATATTCAGCTTTGATATCGGCTAATAAATCATCTATCGATTCCATAATTTTTCATCCCCAAAAGCTGCTAAAAACTACTTCAGTGATTTTTTATAGCAGAGGCTCTCAGATCCTATTGTTAAAATCCGATCGCAGTTGAGAACACATCTAAATCTATCTGCTCTAGGCTGCGTTTATCTGCTTTGATCTGCGGGTAAAAAAATCTACAACCTACTGTTCATATCGGCTTTTAGTCAGTGATAGCATTAAGCAGAACTTCAGTCAGGGTCATATCTTCCATGTCATCCATAGTTACTGTGTCTACAATATCAAACTTCGCACCAGCATTTTGCAGTTCGTCATCCAAAACTTTGAGGAACTTGGTTGCCTGAGCGTCAGTGCCGACTTGAATGAAAGAAATAGCCAATTCTTCATCCCGATCGATACGTCGAGATGCTTCTATAATTACACGCATCACAGCTTTGCGATCGTCCGGTTCACCATCGGTCACCACTAAAATGGTTTCTCCATTTGCCTTGGTTTGCCTAGCTGCCTTGCGCTGAAAATAGTTGTTAAGGGCATCTTGGAGGACACCTGCTAAGTCAGTCCGTCCAGATGGCTCGTTTTCGTGGAATATTTGAGCAACTTTGCTGGTAGTTACATTCTCATAGCGTTTAAATTTACCGGAAAACAGATAAACTGTGAGACCATCTGGGTCAAGCTGTTCGCATTTACCGGCTAAGGCGAGGGTAGACTCCTGCATTGCAACCCAACGACTTTGCCCACCCGGCAGGTCTGTTAGCGACATACTGCCGCTTTTGTCAATTATTAAGGTATAATCACGATTCTCAAGCATTAGCTTCTTCCCTATTAGCTCGGTCTTATTCCAAGGTATCAAAACCAGAAAGCCGAGGAGCTAGAAAAGTCAAAAGAAAATAGGGGCTAGCGAAGAAGGAAGGTTACTCCCCCACTCTCCCACTCCCCCACTCTCCCCCTCCATATCTTAAGCGGCAAGCAAAGTGTCTCTGAGGGGTGTCCAGCGGAAGGCCCGATCGCCTCCCATTTCCACCACTAACTTAACTCGCGGCTCCATACTGGGCAAATTCGCCAAATATTCAACCTCTTGACGGGAAAGAATCTGGCCTTCTATTATCCACAGCACCAGTCCCTTGGACTTGGGCGGCAGCTGTTCGAGCTGATAATTGACGATCGGTGGCACATAGTACACATAGCCGACTGCTGCACCGCTACCGAGGCTTTTCTTACCTAAGTGGGGAGGACGCACCCCATGAACCCCAGTCAAGTACATCGCCACATCACCCAGCCCCCGCGCAGTTATATTCAGGGTATTATAGCCAGCTGCCCGTATCCGCCGTTGGTAGCGACCTTCAAATCCTCCCTCAAGAGGTGCGTAGACCCCCAGTGCGCCTGTCTTTTCCAGGGCTCGAATTAGATCCTTCCCAGTTGCGATTAATGCCATAAACTTGCGTTTTACCCGCCAAATGGCTTAAAAAAACGTTACATCTACTGCTATTGTAGTCCTGGGGGTTGTCATTTCTGAAGAATTTACCTGTCTTGGTAATCCTGTAAGTCGGCAACCGTTACAAAAAAAAATCTGCTAAAGACTAGACAAGGTAAAAAAAATAGTTTATATTATTGGATCGTGACTAAAATTTAAGTTTGCTTCGTTTTCTATGAAGGACTGAAAGCAAACTTGGATACCACCAGTCAAAGGCGGACTGGTTACCCGGTGGCAGAAAAAACGGATTTCTGCATCAAAAAGTAGGGTAAATTGGTCTCAAGCAAAGGTGGCGAAGGTAGATTGACATCTGCATCGGGCCGAAAAAGGATACTAAGTAGCTTGCTGCTTAAGTCCCAGTGCCCAGAAGTAATGCCAAGGCTAACGTTTATTGGCCTTTGAACAAAAAGCTTGAATTAGGTTGCCGACGCAGCAGAAGACTTGCTCCAAGCCGATAACTTGGAGCGGGGTTAACTGACTGGCCTGCATCTAAAGCGAGATGGCAGTTAAAACTGCCGATATGAAGTGGATTAAAGGCAACGAAAGAGTGATGAGTTATGAAAGCTGAGTTATGAGTTGAAAAACTTAACTCAAAATTCAAGACTCAAAAGTTTTGAAGGAGCTATTTGAATCCGAATTGATTGTAGTGCGTAAAAAAGGAGAAACCAGGTACTGTGGCTGTCGGTATCCTCGGCACTAAAGTAGGCATGACCCAAATTTTTGACGAAATAGGGAGAGCTATCCCTGTAACGGTCGTTCAAGCCGGTCCATGCCCCATTACTCAGATTAAGACGCAACAGACTGATGGCTACACTGCCATCCAAGTTGGATTTGGCGAAAAAACTCAAAAGGGTATTAATAAGCCCGAACTGGGTCATCTAGCCAAGTCTAGTTCCCCCCCGTTGCGTCATCTGCATGAATATCGTTTAGAAAATACGGGTGATTACGAACTGGGTCAGCCGATCAAAGCAGATATTTTTACCCCAGGCCAAATTGTGGATGTTATGGGTAAAAGTATCGGTAAAGGCTTTGCCGGTTATCAGAAACGTCACAACTTTAAGCGCGGCCCGATGGCGCACGGTTCCAAAAATCACCGTGCGCCGGGATCGACTGGTGCTGGAACTACGCCGGGAAGAGTTTATCCCGGTAAGCGGATGGCAGGTCGTTTGGGAGGCAAGCAAATTACGATTCGCAAGCTCGCGATTGTGCGTGTAGATGCAGAACGCAATTTGTTGCTGATTAAAGGAGCCGTTCCTGGTAAAGTAGGTGCCTTGCTCAGTATCACACCGACAAACAAGGTAGGAAAATAGTCATTAGTCATTAGTCATTAGTGACCCAATGACTGATTTCAGATTAAAGAATTGAAAATTTCAGATTGAAAAGTAAAGTTTTGAAATCTAAAATCTAAAATCTTCCTTTTCCTAATGACCGATGACTTTTGACAAAGAACAGAGGACGAAGAATATGGTTAACTGTGTGGTGCGAAACTGGGAAGGTCAAGAGGTTGGGCAAGCGTCTTTGGAGTTGAAGGTTGCCAAAGAAGAAAACGCATCTCACATTGTCCACCGGGCGCTGGTACGCCAAATGACCAATGCAAGGCAAGGAACGGTCAGCACCAAGACTAGATCGGAGGTCAGTGGTGGAGGTCGCAAACCCTGGCGGCAAAAAGGAACTGGTCGTGCGCGTGCTGGTTCGATTCGATCGCCTTTGTGGAGAGGCGGCGGTGTCATCTTCGGGCCAAAGCCAAGAGACTTTGAAGTCAAGATGAACCGCAAAGAAAAGCGACTGGCTTTGAGAACAGCTTTGATTAGCCGAGTGGAAGATTGGGTTGTGGTTGAGGAATTTGCCGAAAAGCTGCCGAGACCTAAAACGAAGGAATTGATGGGAGCGATCGGGCGTTGGGGCGTTCCAGACGCAGCAAAGATTTTGTTGATTTTGTCAGAACCAGCCGAGATGGTTTACCTATCAGCTCGCAACATTGCCAAATTGAAGTTGATTCGGGCTGACCAATTGAATGTATACGATCTGCTCTGGGCGGACAAAATAGTGACTACATCATCAGCTCTGGCCAAGATTCAGGAGGTGTACGGTGGCTGAATATAATTTGCGGACACTGGCGGATTTGATCCGTCGCCCCCTCCTAACGGAAAAGGCCACGATGCTGATGGAGCAGGAAAAATACAGTTTTGACGTGGTGCTAAAGGCAACAAAACCACAAATTAAGGCTGCGATCGAACAATTGTTCGATGTCAAAGTCACTGCTGTTAACACAATGACGCCGCCGCGTAAGAAGCGTCGGGTAGGCAGATTTCTTGGGTATAAATCTCAATACAAGAAAGCTGTTGTCACTTTGGCATCGGGCGACGGGGAAAAAATTCGGCAGATTCTGTTCCCTGAAGTGTAGCGATTTTAGATTTTAAATCCGAAATCCAAAATCCAAAATCCAAAATCCAAAATCCAAAATTCTTATGGGTACCCGTTCTTATCGGCCATACACTCCTAGTACTCGCCAGTGTACCATTTCAGACTTTGCTGAAATCACTCAGGGTGAGCCAGAGCGATCGCTGACTATATCAATACATCGCAAAAAAGGACGCAACAATCGCGGTGTGATTACCAGCCGTCGTCGGGGTGGCGGACACAAGCGTCTTTACCGAATCATTGACTTTCGTCGCGACAAGCACAACATCCCAGCTAAAGTAGTTGCCATTGAATACGACCCGAACCGCAATGCTCGGATCGCTTTGGTTAACTATCGAGATGGCGAAAAGCGATATATTCTGCATCCCAATGGCTTAGCAGTTGGAACTGCGATCGTCTCCGGCCCAGATTCGCCGATCGAAATTGGCAACGCCTTACCTTTAGGCAATATTCCCTTGGGTAGTAGC
This sequence comes from Argonema galeatum A003/A1, assembly GCF_023333595.1. Lineage (GTDB taxonomy): Bacteria > Cyanobacteriota > Cyanobacteriia > Cyanobacteriales > Aerosakkonemataceae > Argonema > Argonema galeatum. Next base: position 38,746 of record NZ_JAIQZM010000005.1, on the reverse strand, counting down.
GTCCACAATGTAGAACTCTATCCTGGTCGAGGGGCACAAATTGTTCGCGCTGCGGGTGCCACCGCTCAAGTGGTAGCCAAGGAAGGCAACTACGTCAGCCTCAAACTGCCATCTGGAGAAGTCCGTATGATACTGAGGGAGTGCTACGCCACCATCGGACAAGTGGGCAACTTGGATGCCAGAAATTTGAGTACTGGCAAAGCAGGTAGAAATCGCTGGAAAGGTCGTCGCCCTAAAGTTAGAGGCAGCGTCATGAACCCTGTGGATCACCCGCATGGTGGTGGCGAAGGCAGAGCCCCTATTGGTAGAAGCGGGCCAGTAACGCCTTGGGGTAAACCAACTTTGGGTGCCAAAACGCGCAAGCCGAATAAACCGAGTAACTCCTTAATCGTGCGTCGTCGCCGCAAATCCTCTAAGCGTGGCCGTGGCGGTCGGGAATCATAGAATTTTAGATTTCAGATTTAAAATTTCAGATTTAAAAGTAAAGTTTTGAAATCTAAAATCTGAAATTCCCCAAATCCAAAATCCTCTCATCCAAAATTAAACTATGGGTCGCTCATTAAAGAAAGGTCCTTTTGTTGCAGATCATCTGCTCAGCAAGGTTGAAAAGTTGAATGGCAGGGGCGAAAAGCAAGTCATCAAAACTTGGTCGCGGGCTTCAACAATTTTGCCTTTAATGGTGGGTCATACCATCGCCGTACACAATGGCCGTCAGCACGTGCCCATTTTCATCTCAGATCAGATGGTCGGACACAAATTGGGTGAATTTGCCCCGACTCGCACCTTTAGAGGACACGCGAAGAGTGATAAAAAGGTTAAGCGATAGAGGCTAGGGCGAAGAGAATTTCAGATTTAAGATTTTAAATTTCAGATTTCAAATTTAAAACAAATTTGAAATCTAAAATCTAAAATTTTAAATTCTTTGATGCCTACTACTGATGACAAGGATGAAGAAATCTATGGCAATTGATACTGCTGAAGTTAAGGCTCACGCACGTTACATTCGGATGTCTCCCTACAAGGTGCGCCGCGTCCTCGATCAAATTCGGGGTCGCTCCTATCGGGAAGCGCTAATCGTTCTGGAGTTTATGCCCTATGCGGCTTGCGAACCAGTTCTCAAAGTGCTGCGCTCCGCCGTCGCCAATGCAGAAAATAACGCTGGTTTAGACCCAAAGAAACTGGTAGTAAGCCTTGCCTACGCCGACCAAGGCTCAACATTGAAGCGTTTCCGGCCCAGGGCTCAGGGTCGAGCCTATCAGATTCGCAAGCCAACTTGTCACATCACCGTGGCCGTTGCCGAAGTGGCAGAGGAATAGTTAGGAATAAAGATTCCAAATTTTAGATTTCAGATTTCAAATTTTCAATAAAATCTAAAATCTAAAATCTAAAATCTAAAATTGTTTTGAGGAAGTATTTGTGGGACAGAAGATTAATCCAGTTGGTTTTCGGCTAGGCGTTATCCAAGAACACCGCTCTCGTTGGTATGCGGATTCCGATCGCTACCCGGCCCTACTGCAAGAAGACTACAAAATTCGTAACTACGTCGAAAAAAACCTCTCTAACGCCGGAATTTCCGACGTGCGAATTGAGCGCAAAGCCGATCAAATAGATTTAGAAATTCGCACTGCTAGACCGGGTGTTGTTGTCGGACGGGGCGGCACCGGCATTGAAACTTTGCGAATTGGGCTCCAGGGGGAGCTGGGAGGCGGCAATCGCCAAATCCGCATCAACGTCGTCGAAGTGGCGCGGGTAGACGCTGATGCAGGATTGATTGGCGAATACATCGCTCAACAACTCGAACGTCGGGTTTCCTTCCGCCGGGTTGTCCGCCAAGCAATTCAACGTGCCCAGCGTGCTGGAGTCCAAGGTATCAAAGTCCAAGTAAGCGGTCGGCTCAACGGTGCAGAAATTGCTCGGACTGAGTGGACGCGGGAAGGTAGAGTGCCATTGCATACCTTACGGGCAGATATTGATTATGCCTACCGGACTGCCAAAACTATCTACGGCATTCTAGGAGTAAAAGTCTGGATTTTTAAAGGCGAAATCATTCCGGGACAGGAGGAAGCGGCTACTGCTAACGCCCCCGGTACTCCCCGCCGTCGCCAACCCAAACGCCGTCAGTTTGAAGACCGTTCAAATGAAGCTTAACTGGGGAATTTCAGATTTCAGATTTAAAATTTCAGATTTAAAGTTGTTAATTCAAAAAAAATTTGAAATCTAAAATCTAAAATCTTCCCTTTCCCTTTCCCTTTCGCAATGACTTTTGACAAGCCATGTTAAGTCCTAGAAGAACTAAATTCCGCAAACAACAGCGCGGGCGCATGGAAGGCATAGCCACCAGGGGTAGCGAACTCAACTTTGGTGAATTTGGCCTTCAGGCGCTAGAACCAGCCTGGATCACATCTCGTCAAATAGAAGCCAGTCGTCGTGCGATGACCCGCTATATCCGCCGGGGTGGCAAAATCTGGATTCGGATTTTCCCCGACAAACCCGTCACGATGCGCCCCGCGGAAACCCGGATGGGTTCCGGTAAAGGCTCGCCAGAGTTTTGGGTGGCGGTGGTCAAACCAGGACGAGTGATGTTTGAAATCACAGGCGTTACCGAAGCAATAGCCCGTGAAGCTATGCGTTTGGCTTCTCATAAGTTGCCAATCAAAACAAGGTTCGTCATGCGTTCTGAGGAGAATGTGTAAACTATGCCTCTTCCCAAGATTGAAGAAGCCAGAAAATTGAGCGATGAAGAACTGTCAGACCAAGTTATTGCTCTTAAGCGACAACTGTTTCAGTTGCGCCTGCAAAAAGTGACTCGTCAGTTGGAAAAGACGCATCAGTTCAAGCACGCGAAGCACCGGCTAGCCCAGTTGCTAACGGTGGAAGGCGAGCGACAAATCGCTCTTAAAAAATCCACGACTACTGAGTCAGTTGCAGAATAGGAGGAAGTGGCAATGGCAGTCAAAGAAAGAGTTGGCTTAGTTGTCAGCGACAAGATGGATAAAACAGTGGTGGTAGCGATCGAAAATCGCTCTCCCCACCCCAAGTACGGGAAAATCGTGGTGCGTACAAAAAGGTATAAGGCTCACGATGAAGAAAATAAGTGTCGTGAAGGCGATCGCGTCCGCATCAGCGAAACACGACCCTTAAGCCGCACCAAACGCTGGGTAGTTGCGGAAATCATCGGCTCGAATAAGGGTTAATCGGAAATTTCAGATTTCAGATTGCAGATTTATTAAATTTCCAATTTGAAATCTAAAATATTCCCTTTTTCCAATTACCAAACTACTAACTACCAACTAACAAAGCCGTGATTCAACCCCAGACTTATCTCAATGTTGCTGACAATAGCGGTGCCCGCAAATTAATGTGTATCCGGGTTTTAGGTGCCGGTAACCGCCACTATGGCAGCGTAGGCGACGTGATTATCGCCGTCGTCAAAGATGCCATCCCCAATATGGCCGTAAAAAAATCTGATGTGGTGAGGGCTGTGATTGTCCGAACTCGTAAAGGTATGCGTCGCGATAGCGGTATGAGCATTCGTTTTGACGATAATGCCGCCGTGATCGTCAACGCAGATGGTAACCCCAGAGGAACCCGCGTTTTTGGCCCTGTAGCGCGGGAACTGCGGGACAAAAACTATACCAAAATAGTGTCCCTAGCTCCAGAGGTACTCTAATGGCTAATAATCGTAGAACAGGTCAAGCATCGCCCAAAAAAAGCCCGGAAAATCGCTCTGGCAATGGCAAGATGCACGTCAAAAAAGGTGACACCGTTCAGATTATTTCTGGCAAAGATAAAGGCAAAGTTGGTGAAATCCTAAAGGCTTTTCCTAAGCTCAGTAGAGTAATCGTCAAAGGGGTCAACATCAAAACCAAGCACGTTAAACCCCAGCAGGAAGGAGAATCAGGCCGGATTACCACCTTGGAAGGGCCAATTCACATTTCCAACGTGATGCTTTATTCCATGAAGCAAAATGTTGCCAGTCGCGTCTGCTACACCTTTACCGAGGACGGTCGTAAAGTGCGGATGCTGAAAAAGACTGGTGAAATAATTGACAAATAATTTCATATTTCAGATTTGAGATTTGAAATTTGCATTGCAATTAAATCTGCAATTGTTCAATTCTTCAATCTGCAATCAATTGGTTCCCTGACCAAGACCAGGGAAAGTAAAAGGAAAACCAATGGCACAACGACTGAAAACCCAGTATCAAGAAAGCATTGTTCCTAAACTAAAGGAACAGTTCAATTACGAAAATATCCATCAGGTGCCGAAACTGGTGAAAATTACCCTCAACCGGGGCTTAGGCGATGCAGCTTCAAACGCTAAAGCGCTGGAATCTTCCTTGAATGAGATTGGCACGATCGCGGGTCAAAAACCCGTGGTTACCAGAGCTAAAAAAGCGATCGCCAGTTTCAAAATTCGCCAAGGTATGCCCGTCGGCATGATGGTTACCCTGCGGGGAGACCGGATGTACGCCTTTCTAGACAGATTTGTCAACCTAGCACTGCCCCGCATTCGGGACTTTCGGGGTATTAGTCCTAAAAGCTTTGACGGTCGCGGTAATTACAGTCTGGGTGTAAGAGAGCAGCTGATTTTTCCAGAGATCGAATACGACAGAATCGATCAAATTCGTGGTATGGACATTTCCATCATCACGACTGCTAACACAGATGAAGAAGGCCGCGCCTTACTCAAAGCTTTTGGGATGCCTTTCCGCGATCAATAAGGAGGAAACGATGGCGTCGAACGACACAATTTCAGATATGTTGACGCGCATCCGCAATGCAAATTTAGCGCGGCATCAAAAAACAGCAATTCCATCCACAAGAATGACTCGCAGCATTGCAAAAGTCCTCAACGAAGAAGGCTTTATCGGTGAGTTTGAAGAAGATGGAGAAGGGATCGAGAGAAAACTGATGGTTTCCTTGAAATACAAAGGAAAAAATCGCCAGCCCATCATCACTGCGTTGAAACGAGTAAGCAAGCCGGGATTGCGCGTTTACTCGAATCGCAAAGAATTACCGCGAGTTCTCGGCGGTATTGGCATCGCCATAATTTCGACTTCCAGCGGCATTATGACCGACCGGGAAGCGCGACGCCAAGGACTGGGTGGGGAAGTACTTTGCTACGTTTGGTAGTTGGCACGGGAAATTTCAGGTTTTAGATTTTAGATTTCAAAACTTGACTTTTGAATTGACAACTTGAAATCTGAAATTTTCAATTCTTTAATCTGAAATTTCAAATCTGAAATAAAGGAGAGTTATGTCTCGCATCGGTAAGCGCCCGATTAGCATTCCTAATAAAGTATCGGTGACAATTGACAATCGGGCTGTCGCCGTTAAAGGGCCTAAAGGAGAACTTTCTAGAGTTCTCCCAGACGGGATAATCGTAGAACAGTCAGGCGAAATCTTGAAGGTTTTGCGGCGGGATGAATCCCGCACTATCCGCCAACTTCACGGTTTATCTCGAACCCTAGTAGCCAACATGGTTGACGGAGTTTCTCAAGGTTTTCAGAAACGATTGGAAATTCAAGGTGTTGGTTACAGGGCAAAAATGGACGGTCGCAATCTAATTTTGATCGTGGGTTACAGCCATGAAGTCAAAATTGAGCCGCCACCAGGCATTCAGATGGCTGTTGAGGGCAACGTCAATGTCACGGTGAGTGGCATTGATAAAGAAGTTGTGGGGAACACAGCGGCTAAAATTCGCGCTGTCCGTCCACCAGAAGTTTATAAGGGTAAAGGCATTCGTTATGCCGGTGAAGTAGTCAGACGTAAAGCTGGTAAGGCAGGGAAGAAATGAAGCTGAGTCGCGCAGAATCGAAGCAGCGTCGGCATCAACGCATCCGTCGCGCAGTTTTTGGTACATCAGAACGTCCTCGGTTGGCTGTGTTTCGATCGCACGAGCATATTTATGCCCAAGTGATTGATGACACCAAGCACCATACCCTTGTGGCTGCCTCGACCCTCGAACCAACCGTGAAAGTAGATTTAAAATCAGGCTGCACTTGCGATGCTTCAACGCAGGTAGGTAAATTGATTGCCCAGCGTGCGATCGAATCTGGCATTCAAAAAGTCGTCTTTGACCGAGGTGGCAATCTTTACCACGGTCGGATCAAAGCCCTCGCCGAAGCAGCACGCGAAGCCGGTTTAGACTTCTAATTGTCATTAGAGAAGGGAAGATTTTAGATTTTAGATTTCAAATTTGTTTTAAATTCTCAATCTGAAATCAATAAATTTCAGATTGAAAATCTGAAATCTGAAATTCCACCTGACTGATGACAGAAGACCAAGAACAAAAGACAAAGGACAAAAATATGGCGGAACAACAACAGCAACGTCGTAAAAAAAGCAGCCGCACTAAAGAAAAAGAAACCACCTGGCAAGAACGAGTAATTCAAATCCGCCGCGTTAGCAAAGTAGTTAAAGGTGGTAAAAAGCTTAGCTTCCGTGCGATCGTCGTCGTCGGTAACGAACGCGGATCTGTAGGCGTCGGAGTTGGCAAAGCCAGCGATGTAATTGGTGCAGTCAAAAAGGGAGTAGCTGACGGTAAAAAACACCTAGTCGAAATTCCCCTCACCAAGTCAAACTCCATTCCCCACCCAGCTAAAGGCGACGGTGGTGGCGCAAAGATCATGATGCGACCTGCAGCGCCCGGAACCGGAGTAATTGCTGGTGGTGCTGTACGCACTGTATTGGAATTAGCGGGTGTCCGTAATGTCTTAGCCAAACAGCTCGGTTCCAACAACCCGCTCAACAACGCTAGAGCAACCATCAACGCCTTGGAAACTCTGCGGACATTCACGGAGGTTGCACGCGATCGCGGTATTCCGCTCGAAAATCTCTTCGCATAGTCATTAGTCATTAACAAGGAACAAGTGACTAAATGACTAATTTCAGATTTCAGATTTCAGATTTCTAATTCTCGGAATCAATTCAAAATAAATTTGAAATCTGCAATTCTTCAATTTAAAATTTCCCAATGACTAATGACTAAGGACAAAAGACATGAGATTAAATGATGCTGCACCTAAAAAAGGCTCTAAACATCGCCGCCGCCGCGTAGGACGCGGTATTTCCGCAGGACAGGGGGCTAGTGCAGGCTTGGGAATGCGCGGTCAAAAATCCCGTTCCGGTAGTGGCACCAGACCGGGTTTTGAGGGAGGACAACAACCACTCTACAGACGCCTCCCCAAGTTAAAGCACTTCACTGTCATCAATCGTCGCGAATACACTACGATCAATGTCAGTAAGCTGACATCGCTGCCTACAAATACTGAGGTAACCCTGGCCTCGCTAATCGCAGCTGGCATTGTCACAAGTAACAATGGGCCGCTGAAAATTTTGGGAGATGGAGAACTGAACGTGGCGCTGCAAGTAAAAGCAGCAGCATTTACAGCAGGAGCCCGCAGCAAAATAGAAGCGGCGGGTGGTAGTTGTGAAGTCATAGAAGCCGCCAGGGGGGTTAGTAAGCGTGCAGCCAATGCCACTAAAGCGTAGAGGTAACCCTTCATGATTAGTCGAGACAAAGCCCCAACGGCTCAAGAAACTTTTGCCCAAATGGCACAAGCAGCAGGACTCCGAGGTCGGCTGCTTGTTACCATTGGTTTGCTTATTTTGGTACGCCTGGGCGTTTTCTTGCCAATACCGGGAATCAACGTGCAGGCGTTTAAAGCGCAAGTTCAAAACAGTCCCTTAATTGGCTTGTTAGATCTTTTCTCTGGCGGCGGTATAGTAGCTTTAGGGATTTTTGCGCTGGGAATATTGCCCTACATCAATGCCTCCATTATTCTGCAACTGCTGACATCAGCCCTTCCCAGCTTGGAAAATTTGCAGAAGAATGAGGGCGAAGCTGGCCGACGCAAGATTTCTCAGATTACCCGCTACGTGGCTTTGGGATGGGCGGTAATTCAAAGTATCGGCATTTCTATTTGGGTCGCTTCTGTTCCAGGAGCTGTTGCCAATCCGGATTTTTTCTTCTACGCCAACACGGTGATAGCTCTGACGGCGGGTTCCATGTTTGTGATGTGGGTGTCGGAGCTGATCACTGAGCGCGGCGTTGGCAATGGTGCTTCCCTTTTGATTTTCCTCAATATCGTTGCAGTTGTACCCAAATCTTTCGGGGCTACGATCGCGCTGGCTCAAACTGGAGGCCGGGAAATTGTGGGTAAGGTGATTATTCTGCTAGTTGTTTTCCTGGTCATGATTGTCGGTATTGTTTTTGTTCAGGAAGGAACTCGCAAAATACCGATTATTTCAGCGCGTCGCCAAGTGGGACGAAAGCTCTATCTGGAAAAAAGCAGCTACTTACCTTTGCGGTTAAATCAGGGCGGCGTGATGCCGATTATTTTTGCTTCTGCTGTCCTGTTTCTACCAGCTTCCCTGGGTAGTGCGATCCAAAATGAGACTTTGAATAAAATAGCCGGTACTTATCTCAATCCCGGTCACCCTGTTTATGTGGTTGTTTACCTGGTTTTAATTCTCTTTTTTAGCTATTTCTATGCTTCGCTGATCGTGAATCCCGTAGATTTAGCGCAGAATTTGAAGAAAATGGGATCTAGTATTCCGGGCATTCGCCCCGGTCGCACCACCAGCGAGTACGTGGAACGGGTGTTAAACAGACTGACTTTCTTGGGAGCAGTCTTTCTTGGCTTGGTGGCAATTGTACCAACAGCAGTCGAAAGTGCTACTGTCGGAACCTTTAGGGGACTGGGAGCAACTTCTCTTTTGATTCTAGTGGGTGTGGCGATCGATACATCCAAACAAATTCAAACTTACGTTATCTCCCAGCGATACGAAGGAATGGTGAAACAGTAGTGACGCGATTGATTTTTCTGGGTGCCCCCGGTGCAGGGAAGGGGACTCAAGCCAAGACACTGGCCGATTTATGTGAAATTCCCCATATTTCTACGGGTGAGATTTTAAGAAATGAGGTAACGCAAGGCACGCCCCTGGGGGTTAAAGCTAAGTCTTACCAAGAGGGGGGTGAGTTAGTTCCAGATCACTTGATTCTGGACATGATGCGGGAGCGGTTGAGTCAACCGGATACTAAGGATGGTTGGATTCTAGATGGCTTTCCGCGTAATGTCACCCAAGCGGGTTTCTTGGACGATCTGCTCAAGGAAGTCGATCAAAAGTGCGATCGCGTGGTTAACCTGGATGTGCCGGATGAGGAATTGGTGAGCCGTCTGCTCGCACGAGGCCGACCGGATGATACAGAAGAGGTGATTCGCCGCCGTCTAGAAGTTTATCGCGAACAAACGGCTCCTTTGATTGATTATTATCGCGATCGCCACCAACTCGTGTCTATTGCGGGCTCTAGCTCAATGGGAGAAGTTACAGCAGCGATCCAAAAAGCGATCGATCTATAACTGCTGCAACGCCTGGGCGTTGAGTGGGTCAGCAACTGCACCCATTCAGCCAACCCTCTGGATCGAAAAATTTGATAAACACGATCGGATTTTACAGCCACATATCTGGCAATTATTTGATAAGATATGTTAAAAGGTGGCTGAAGTTTGGCTCAGATGCCTAAAATAGTCTGCGGCAGATTGATTCGATCTGCCCTGTTCAGTAAATAGAAGCGTTGAGGAAAAATCAACTGTCTAAGCAAGATTTAATCGAAATGGAAGGCACGGTAACCGAGTCCCTTCCTAATGCTATGTTCCGCGTCGATCTGGATAACGGATTTAATGTATTAGCCCACATTTCCGGCAAAATTCGCCGTAATAACATCAAGATATTACCGGGCGATCGCGTCAAAGTAGAACTGACCCCCTACGATTTGACCAAAGGCCGCATTACTTACCGTGGCACTTATTCCCCAAAATCAAGAAGTTCGCCACCAAGGAAAAAGCAAATTGTCACAGGATCTAATTGAGATGGAGGGCCCGGTGACAGAGGCCCTGCCCACAGCCGTGTTCCTAGTTGACCTGGATAACGGGGTCGAGTTTTTGGCGCAGATGTCTGGCAAGATTCGACGAAATTAGCTCAAAATCTGGCCAGACATCTGCGTCAAAGTGAAGCTTACTTTTGACGACCTTAACAAAAGGCAAAATTACCGCTCGTCGGGGTAAAAAGTAGGTAAGCTCGACGAGATTTAGGCCATAAAAATCCATCTTTCGTTAGAGCAGCATAATTAACTGACAAATAAAATTAGAAATGATATAATATATAGTTTGTAGTCGAGCCGAAAAAGGCATGAAAGTTCGAGCATCAGTTCGCAAAATTTGCGAAAAATGTCGCGTCATCCGTAGACGAGGCAGAGTTATGGTGATCTGCTCTAACCCCAAGCACAAACAACGTCAGGGTTAGCTTAATCGGCAGCATCCAGTGTTCCTCAAATATTTACACAATTGCAATTTTTAGCACCAAGTAAAGAATTAGGGAGAGATAAAGCGTGGCAAGGATTGCCGGGGTAGACCTTCCGCGCGATAAGCGCGTCGAAATCGGTCTGACTTACATTTACGGAATCGGGTTATCGCGGTCTAAGGAAATTTTAGCCTCGACCGAGATTAATCCAGACATTCGTGTCAGAGATCTCAGCGATGCACAAGTAGCAGCCCTGCGAGCGGCAGTCGAAAGCGACTATCAAGTAGAGGGCGATCTCAGACGCTTAGAAGCGATGAGCATCAAGCGCCTGATTGACATCGGTAGCTACCGAGGTCGGCGTCATCGCATGGGACTTCCAGTGCGCGGTCAGAGAACGCGCACCAATGCTCGAACCCGTCGCGGTAGACGTCAAACCGTGGCAGGTAAGAAAAAGGCACCCGCTAAGAAGTAAGCATTCGATTGAGCCACAAGTAAACTTACTAGGCCCAAAATACAACCAGCAAGCAAGTAGAAACCCAAGCTTTATAGACCGATATGGCGCGACAAACAACCAGAAAACCCGGTGCGAAAAAGCAAAAGCGAAACGTACCCAATGGGGTAGCTTTCATTCAGTCAACATTCAACAACACTATTGTTACCATTGGCGATCAAAATGGAGATGTAATCTCGTGGGCATCAGCGGGTTCCAGTGGCTTTAAAGGTGCAAAAAAAGGAACACCCTTTGCAGCGCAGACAGCAGCTGAAGCAGCAGCTCGCCGAGCGACCGATCAGGGAATGCGGCAGATCGAAGTGATGGTTAGCGGTCCTGGAGCAGGCCGCGAAACAGCCATCCGAGCGCTTCAGGGTTCAGGGTTAGAAATTACGTTGATTCGGGATATTACTCCGATTCCCCATAATGGCTGCCGCCCACCAAAACGTCGCCGCGTCTAGACACAACAAAAGTTTTTGTTGCGTCTTTAATCAAAAAGGTCAGGCTGGTGGATGCGGTCAATCCGCTGTCCTTCGGGTGTCGGCGTCGCCATCCCGATCTTGCAGTGGCGATGGAAATAGTCATCTGGACATACAGCTTGTGAAATAAAATTGGGAGGCTGCAACAGAAGCCTTCCACCGGATCGAGGAAGAAGGGGGATCGTTACGTGGCGCAGTTTCAAATTGAATGTGTCGAGTCTAACATTGAGAAAAATCGGGGTCAATACAGCAAATTTGTCCTAGAGCCGCTAGAACGGGGTCAAGGAACAACAGTAGGCAACGCTTTGAGGCGGGTACTGCTGTCTAACCTGCCAGGGACAGCCGTTACCGCAGTCCGCATTGCAGGCGTCAATCACGAATTTGCCACCATTCCGGGAGTGCGGGAGGATGTGCTGGAGATCCTGCTCAACATGAAGGAAATAGTCTTCAAAAGCCATGACTCCCAACCGCAGATAGGCCGATTAGTAGCCACAGGACCCGGTACAGTAACGGCGTCACAATTTGATTTGCCTTCTCAGACTCAGATGGAAGTAGTCGATCCAAGCCAGTATGTGGCTACCTTAGCACCAGGAGCCAAACTGGAAATGGAGTTCCGCCTGGAAACCGGGAAGGGGTATCGAGCAGTAGATCGGGGTCATGATGAAGCAGCGGCTTTAGACTTTCTTCAGATTGACGCGGTTTTCATGCCGGTTCGCAAAGTCAACTACAGCGTTGAAGAAGTTCGCGCTGATGGCTCTGCGGAAAAAGACAGACTGCTGATGGAAGTCTGGACTAATGGCAGTATCTCACCCCAAGAAGCTCTCTCGCAAGCAGCTGGTATCCTGGTGGAACTGTTCAACCCGCTGACAAACATGAATCTGCAACCGATAGACGCAGACAAATCGGATGATGAAGACCCGACCAGTCAAATTCCGATCGAGGAATTGCAGCTCTCGGTGCGGGCTTATAACTGTCTGAAGCGGGCTCAGATTAACTCGGTGGCAGACTTGCTAGTTTACACCCAAGAAGACTTACTGGAAATCAAAAACTTTGGTCAGAAGTCTGCGGAAGAGGTGATAGAAGCCCTACAGCGACGGTTAGGAATCACATTGCCGCTGGAAAAATCTGCCAAATAAAACGGATGATTCCATGAGGGATTTTAGATTTTAGATTTTAGATTTTAAAACTTTACTTTTAAATCTGAAATCTGAAATTTTAAATCTGAATTTCCTTGTTAAGGGTTCCTTTTAATTTAGAGAGAACAGAAGTGTTATGCGTCACGGATGTCGTATTCATCAACTCGGTAAGCCAGCCGACCAGCGTAGGGCTCTGTTAAGAGCGCTGACAACCCAACTGCTGCGTCATGGCCGGATCGAAACAACAAAAGCAAGGGCGAAAGCGCTTCGGTCTGAAGCGGACAAAATCATTACCTTAGCGAAGGACGGTTCTTTGGCGGCTCGTCGCCAAGCGATCGGCTATCTTTACGATAAACAGCTGGTTCACGCGCTATTTGAGCAGGTTGGCGATCGCTATGGCAATCGTCAGGGCGGATATACTCGCATCCTTCGCACCATCCGACGTCGGGGCGATAATGCTGAAATGGCAATTATCGAGCTGGTCTGAAGAAAGTGCTGAGTGCTGAGTGGTGAGTGCTGAGTTAGGCAATAGGCAATAGGCAGTATTCCCTAATCTTTATTCGCTTTTAACTCAAAACTCATTCCTCAAAACTCAGAGATTGGCACTCTTATGACTCAGCACTCAGCACGGCTTCCGTTGGACTCCAGAAGAGTTGCCTTGGTGATTCAATACCTGGGCACTCATTTTCATGGATGGCAAAGGCAGCCCCGACACCGGACGGTGCAGGAAGAGATTGAAAAGGCGCTTTCAGAGATAATGAATCGATCGGTAACGCTTTATGGTGCTGGCCGAACCGATTCAGGTGTCCACGCTGCCGCCCAAGTGGCTCATTTTGAGGCCACTGGTTATATCCCGCCCGAAAAGTGGGCGACTGTTCTCAACGCTCGACTGCCCAAGGATATATTGATTCTGGCTTCATCTGAGGTAAGTCCTCCCTGGCACGCCCGCTTTTCAGCCAGCTACAGGCGCTATCGTTATACGCTTTATACCGATCGCCAACCCAACTTGTTCGTGCGGCCTTTTGCTTGGCATTATTATTATGAGCCCCTAGATGAATCGGTGATGCAAGCCACTCTCAACCCCCTGATTGGCAAGCACGATTTGGCTGCCTTTCACCGCGCCAGATCGAGTCGGTCTCATTCCTGGGTGGAAGTGCAAGCGGCAGAATGCTATCGTTCTGGACCATTCGTTCACATCGAAATTCAGGCTAATGGGTTTTTGTATGGAATGGTAAGGCTGGTGGTGGGGTTGCTCGTTCAGGTCGGACGAGGAGAGCGATCGCAGGACAACTTTACCACTCTCTGGGTCAACAGGCTTCGATCCGAAGTAAGATACGCCGCACCAGCTCACGGGTTGTGCCTCTTGCGTGTGGGTTATCCAGAATTCCCATTTCCCAGAGAAGTCTGGTTTGACAGACAACCCATTTTAGATTTTAGATTTGAAATCTGAAATTTCCCTCTTCCCCTAGCCCCTAGCCCCTAGCCCCTAGTCCCTAGCCCCTTCTTCAAGACAACTGATAAATAAACTATGAACACAACCTTTCTACCTTCTCCAGATACCCTAGAGCGCAAGTGGTACGTGGTAGATGCCACTGACCAACGCTTGGGGCGACTCGCCAGCGAAATCGCAAGGGTTCTCAGGGGCAAAAACAAGCCCTACTATACGCCGCACCTGGATACAGGTGACTTCGTGATTGTAGTTAATGCCGAAAAGGTGAAAGTTACTGGCAAAAAACGTACCCAAAAAGAATACTTTCGTACTTCTGGTAGACCGGGTGGTATGAAAACGGAAACTTTTGCTCAACTGCAAGTGCGTATACCAGAACGAATTATCGAACACGCGGTGAAGGGGATGCTGCCGAAGAATACTTTAGGCCGAAGCCTGTTTACTAAACTAAAGGTATACCGGGGTTCCGACCATCCCCATCAAGCTCAAGAACCCCAAGAATTGAAAATTAACACTATTCCAGGAGAAAAAGATTAATGCAAGCAACCGAAGTTAGCGATCGCGTAATGTACTTGGGAACTGGTCGTCGCAAATCAGCCGTAGCAAGAGTGCGCCTAGTTCCCGGCGAAGGAAAAATATCGATCAACAAGAAGGAGGGCAACCTTTACCTCCAATTCAACCCAGCTTTCCTCTCAGCAGTCAAAGCTCCCTTAGAAACCCTGGGACTGGAAAATGAATATGATATCCTCGTCAACGCCCACGGCGGTGGAGTAGCAGGTCAGGCAGATGCTATCCGTTTGGGAGTAGCTAGAGCCCTTTGCCAATTAGACCCGGATAACCGCAAACCCCTAAAAATCGAAGGCTACCTTACCCGCGACCCCAGAGCAAAAGAACGCAAGAAATACGGCTTGCATAAAGCCCGCAAGGCACCTCAGTACTCTAAGCGTTAGAATGTTTCTAATAGGCTAGGGGAATTTTAGATTTTAGATTTGTTTTAAATTTTAAATCGGAAATTTAAAATCTGAAATTTCCTTGCCAACCACCAAAAATCTCAAGGAGAAAACCAATATGCCCAAACCTGATATTCATCCAAAGTGGTATCCCGAAGCCAAAGTCTACTGCAACGGCCAAGTAGTCCTGACCGTTGGTTCTACAAGACCAGAACTTCACGTAGATGTATGGTCTGGTAACCATCCCTTTTTCACCGGCACTCAGAAAATCATCGATACCGAAGGTCGAGTTGAGCGCTTCCTGCGTAAGTACGGTATGTTGGAAGGCGACGCCGCAGCTACACCTGCTCCTGGCACCAAAAAGAAAAGGTAGCAGGTTTGTCATCTGTCTGTAGTCCGTTGTTCGTAGTTTTTTCCTACTGACAACCGACCCCCTAAGCTTTCATAACTGACAACTGACAACTGGCAACTGACAATGGCTGAAACATACCTGCTAAACAAACTAAAATCTGTTGAACAAACCTTCAACGAACTGAACCGACGACTTGCCGATCCAGATATCGCCAGCGATCCGACTGAGTATCAAAAAGTGGCTAAGGCACGCTCCTCCTTAGAAGAAGTGGTTAACACTTATGAGAATTGGAAAAATACTCAACAAGAGTGGGTAGAAGCAAAACAAATTCTCAAAGAAACCAATAGCGATCCTGAATTTCACGAAATGGCAGCGCTGGAGGTTCAGGAACTGGAGTCGAAGCTAGAGCAATTGGAAACTCGCTTAAAAGTATTGCTTTTACCCCGCGATCCCAATGATGACAAAAACATCATGCTGGAAATTCGGGCGGGAACTGGCGGGAATGAAGCAAGTATTTGGGTGGGCGATCTTTTGCGGCTGTACTCGCGCTATGCCGACGGTCAACACTGGAAGGTGAAGTTGGTGAGCGAGTCGCTGGGGGAAATGGGCGGCTTTAAGGAAGTTGTTCTGGAAGTTCAGGGCGACCAAGTTTACAGCAAACTGAAATTTGAAGCTGGGGTTCACCGGGTGCAACGAGTTCCTGTGACTGAAGCTGGGGGTCGGGTTCACACTTCGACTGCTACTGTGGCAGTGATGCCAGAGGTGGATGAGGTGGAGGTGCATATCGACCCGAAGGATATTGAAATGAAAACGGCACGTTCCGGTGGTGCTGGCGGACAAAACGTCAACAAGGTGGAAACAGCTGCTGACTTGATTCACAAACCTACGGGGATTCGGATTTTTTGCACGGAAGAACGGAGTCAGTTGCAGAACAAAGAGCGGGCGATGCAAATCCTGCGTGCTAAGCTTTATGAAATTAAGCTGCGCGAACAGCAGGAAGCGGTAACATCAATGCGTCGATCGCAGGTTGGTACGGGGGAGCGTTCTGAAAAGATTCGCACCTACAACTACAAGGACAACCGGGTTACCGATCACCGTTTGGGGCAGAATTACACTCTCACCCCTATTTTAGAAGGGGATTTGGAGTCGGTGATTCAAAATTGTATTTCTCAAGATCAGCAGGAACGTTTGGTGGAATTAGCGGCTTCTGTGTCATAGAGGAAATTTGAAAAAAAAGCTAATGCGTTCTAGGGATAGAGACTCGCGATCGTACTTTGAAGAAAAAGGCGATCGCTTTGTCATTTATTTGACAGCTAAGTTAGCAAAAACTTCTCTTCCCATTACCCTATAATTATTTGCAATTACCGATTCATACCAAATCGGCAATGATTACCCCCTTGATGTCTCTAGGCTGTAGAGACGTTTCATGAAACGTCTCTACAATGTTTAGGACAAAAATTAAAGGGGTAACAAACGCGGATTTGGTATCACAAGCAATTGTCGGCGGTACTTATTCATAAGCGATTACTGTAAATAAATTTAACATCTATGTGCCAGCTATTAGGAATGAACTGCAATGTCCCCACGGATATTTGCTTTTCTTTTGAGGGATTTTCGGCGCGGGGGGGCAAAACCGACGAACATCGAGATGGTTGGGGTATTGCTTTTTTTGAAGGTTTGGGATGTCGGATTTTTTTAGATCCGAAACCTTCGGTGATTTCTCCGATCGCCGACTTAGTAAAATGCTATCCCATCAACTCTACTCACGTAATTGCCCATATCCGCAAAGCAACCCAGGGCAAAATAGCGCTGGAAAATTGCCATCCTTTCTGTCGGGAACTGTGGGGGCGGTACTGGGTATTTGCTCATAATGGTAATTTAGTAGATTTGGATTTTAAAAGCGCAGGGTTTTATAAACCTGTGGGTAATACGGATAGTGAAAGAGCTTTTTGCTCGATTTTGGAAACTTTGAGACAGCGATTTCCTGATGGTAAACCACCTTTAGAACAACTGTATTTGGTGTTGAAGGAAATTACCACAAGTTTGGCAGAGAAAGGAGTATTTAATTACTTACTTTCCGATGGGGAACATTTTTTTACTTACTGCTCAACAAAATTAAGTTATATTGTACGGCAAGCACCTTTTGCCGCTGCTCATTTGGTTGATGAGGATGTAACTGTAGACTTTCAGGAGTTGACTACTCCTAGCGATCGCGTTGCTGTAATTGCGACTATCCCACTTACTGATAACGAAGTGTGGACGCAAATTAAACCAGGAGAATTGCTAGTATTTCAGGATGGGTTGTCGCTCAATTTTTAATGTGTTAAGCTGATGCCAGCGGTCTTTTAAGGCATCCCAAATCGCATTTGCTATTGCCATCGGATAGGGAAATTTTACTAGGTCATACTCGATGATGTCGCCCAAGTTTTCCCATTCTGATATATTGTGGAAATCGGCAATTAGCTTTTCCACTGCCTGCTGCCAACTGGCAAAAATTCGATAGGTGAAAAAGGAACAGCATCCCAATCCTGCTTGATTCTGGTAAGATACGCAAACCTGATGCTTGAGGCAGGTTACCTTTTTTATCTCTTTGACGGGGATGCCGAATGCTTTTAGCGCTTTAGCAGCCTCTTCTTTGGATATGTTCCACGTTTCGGGGTGGATTTTGCTAGCCGCAGTGAGGCTTTGGCCTTTCGGGCGGGTTTTGCGTGTTTTCATGGTATGCTGTTTTGAGCAAATGCTATATAAGTGACCGTGCAACCCGATCGATTCCATCTGTTTTGGGTTAACTTGCCAGTCTTGTCCTGTATTACATTTATATATGCAATTATACATTAAATGTCTTGTTAGCGCAACTGTAAAGTTAAATTGTCAAGGTATAAATAATAATGATGTAAGAATTGACCCGTTGACTTGTAGATGCGGTGGAGTAGTCCTCCAGTGGTGAACATCGAAGGTAAAGAGAAACTTATTGAAATCATCAAAACGGCTCGTGGCTCAATGAGTCAGCGAGCGTTTGGCAAGGTCTTGGGAGTTTCTGCTACGGCTGTTCAGTTGTGGGAAAAGGGTGATACCATTCCCGATACCGAAAATTTGGCTAAGATTGCAGCGAGATCGGGCTACACACTAGAAGATCTCCTAAGATGTTTGGAGGGTAAACCACTGTCAGACCCCTCAGATTTGAACCAGATTCTGACAAAAATCCAGCTCATGCCTCTGAGTCAGGTATCAATGATTGTGCGGGCAGGTGTGGATAGACTGACTACTGCGGTTGATTCTTTAGAGAGATAAAGCCAACGGAGTTTTTGCGATCGCACTCCAGCTACTAAATTCTCAATGGGGCTCACGCGCTTGTTTCACCATTGCAATAAGAGTATGGTGAGCATCTTCGGAATCTTTGAGAACGCGGTCAAACTGAATTCGGACTGGGACGGCAGTATCATTGATTTGTGCGGATAAATTCATGCCCTCAGTATCTATAGAAAGCATTTCTGCTGCCGTTGCATTAGTTAAACTGCCGAAAGTTTGGGCGTACAGAAGTACGGCGTCGCCATGATCTTCGTTCATGTGGGCGCAGATGCGATCGCTGATTTCAGGGGATAGGGCGTCAGACATGGATTTGGGATGTAACAGAGTACCTAAAGAATTGTAAACCGAAAAATAAAATTGCCAACCGCCCTTTAGATCGGCAGTTGGCAAATAACACATTGGGTGTGTGGATGAACACTTCTGGCGGCAATCCCTACAACCGCCAGCCTTCTACAAGGAACTTTACAAAACTTAGGCCGCCCCCCAGATTTGGGGGGCTAGGGGGGCAAAACCAAGGTTTTTGCGTAAGTCCTGTTTACAAAACTTCGCCAATGGCTATCTGTACCCGATCGCTAACGACTCTAACTTGGTATGTAGGTATTTTCACGTTTTCATCATCGAAACTCTGTCCAGTAAGCAGATTGAAGTTTTGCTTGTAAATTGGGGATGCGACTTTGGGGATGCCATTGCGATCGCCCACAATTCCTCTGGATAAAACAAACGCTTTGCTGAAAGGGTCGTAGTTACTTATGGCGTAAACATCGGTTGCTTGTCCAACTCGGAAAACTGCTACCTGTTGACCTGCAACCAAGGCACAAACTCCGGTATTGGGTGCGATCGCTGCCAGCGGACAGACATTTACCCATGTTGTAATTATATCGCGAACTGGTAATGCTTGAACCATTTTCTTTCTCCTAATTTGTTAGTCGTTTATTGTGCTAATGACTATTAGCAATGCCGCATCCGTTTTTGGCGAATTCATCAACGGTTTGCAGCGAAAGTTCATTAGTCGCCATAGCCTGCAACATATTCAAGGGAAGCGTGAGATGATGGGCACCCGCTTGCAGGGATGCGGCGGCTTCTTCTGGCGATTTAATACTGGCGGCTAGAATGTCCGTACTACTGCCTGCGAGAACCCTTGCCATTTCTCGCACCAGCGCCACTCCATCGCCTAATAGCTTGGTGGCGCGGTTCACGTAAGCGATCGCGTATTTTGCACCCGCCTCTCTTGCCACAGCAGCTTGTGCAGCGCTATAAATTGCCGTTACAGAACAGATTATTTCTGGCGACAGGCGCGTCACAGCTTGAAAGCCAACAATGGTTGCCGGAATTTTCAGCACAGTTTGATGACCGATAATCTCAAAAGCTTTTCTGCCTTCCTTAACCATTTCATCCAGTTCAGACGAAATTAGCTGGTAGAATACCGGGCCATTGGTCAATTCAGCTAATTTTTTGAGAGTCGTCTCTACTGGTAAATCGGTTTTGGATAAAAGAGTTGGGTTAGTGGTAATCCCCTTTACCCAGCCCAACTCTTTTGCAGTTTTGGCTTCAGCGATAATTGCCGAATCGAGATAAATCGCCATCAATTTCTCCTAATTTGGTAGTAGATCTATCAGACTATTTTGAACTACCAATTAGAACTTTTTCGTCTTCAGTCGCAGGACGTTTTTGACCGCGTTCTTCTACATATACAAGACTAGGATCGGACTCATCTGAATTCACGAAATGACGGAAGCGCTGAACTTTTTCCGCGTCTTCAATTGTGGTTTTCCATTCGCATTGATAGGTCTTGACAAGGTGTTCCATTTGTGCTTCTAATTCTGCACCAATGCCCAAAGAATCTTCAACAATCACCTGTTTCAGGTATTCGATTCCACCTTCAAGCTTGTTGAACCAAGTTGCAGTGCGTTCCAATCTGTCAGCCGTGCGAATGTAGAAAACTAAGAACCTATCCACATATTTTATCAAGGTTTCTTTGTCAATATCTGATGCTAGTAGGATCGCGTGTTGCGGCTTCATACCACCATTACCGCAGACATACAAATTCCAACCTTTTTCAGTAGCAATGATCCCAAAATCTTTGCTTTGCGCTTCGGCACATTCGCGAGTGCAACCAGAGACAGCAGACTTGAGTTTGTGGGGAGACCTCAAACCGCGATAACGCAGTTCTACTTCTATTGCTAAACTCGTAGAATCTTGGACGCCAAAGCGACACCAAGTGCTACCTACGCAAGACTTTACTGTTCGCAAAGCTTTACCGTAAGCGTGTCCTGATTCAAATCCGGCATCTACTAATTTCTTCCAAATTAATGGCAATTGATCCACCCTAGCGCCAAACAAATCGATGCGCTGTCCGCCGGTAATTTTGGTGTAAAGACCAAATTCTTGAGCAACTTCTCCCAAAACAATTAGTTTTTCTGGCGTTATTTCTCCACCGGGAACCCTTGGAACTACCGAGTATGTGCCATCCCGTTGAATGTTAGCTAAGTAGTAATCATTTGTATCCTGCAAACTGACATGGGTGGGTGCTAAAACATGATCGTTCCAAGTAGAAGCAAGCATGGAGGCGACGGCGGGTTTACAAATTTCGCAACCCAAACCTTTGCCGTGTTGTTGGATTAAATCGTCAAAAGTCTTGATTTCGTGGAATCGCAACAAATGATAAAGTTCTTGACGGGAATAAGGGAAGTGTTCGCAGAGATGATTTTTCACCACTAACCCGGCTTTCTTCATCTCAGACTTGAGAATATCCGTTACCAGCGGTACGCATCCACCGCAACCTGTTCCGGCTTTGGTACATTTTTTGACGCTACCAATATCGGTGAGATTGTTTTCCCGGATAGCGTTACAAATATCTCCTTTACTGACATTATTACAAGAACAAATTTGGGCGGTATCCGGCAAGCTGTTTACTCCCATCGCGGCGACTGCTGGTTTGCCTTCGCGGGGTGGCATTAGCAAGTCTTCTGGATGGGGTGGCAGAGTTATGTTATTTTGGACAAATTGCAGCAGGGTGCCGTAAGCGGAAGCATCGCCGATCAGAATTCCGCCTAAAAGAAGGGTGCCATTTTCGTTCAGTACCAGTTTTTTGTAAATGCCTTGGACTGAATCTGCGATCGCAATTTCTTTAGCACCGGGTGTTGTAGCAAAGGCATCTCCGAAACTGGCTACGTCCACTCCCAATAATTTGAGTTTGGTGGACATATCCGCGCCAGTAAAGCTGCTCGTCGTGATATTGTTGAAGATATTATCGGCGACGACTCCTGCCATTGTGTAACCGGGAGCTACTAAACCGTAGATCCGATTCTGGTAAAGGGCGCATTCTCCTATAGCATAGATATCTGGATCTGATGTTTGACAATTATCGTTGATGATGATACCGCCACGTTCTCCTACTGTTATGCCAGAAAATCTGGCTAGTTGATCGCGAGGACGAATTCCAGCAGAAAAGACAATCATGTCTGTTTCTAATTCAGTGCCGTCAGCAAATAGCATTTTGGCGACTTTGCCATTTTCCCTGACTATTTCTGTGGTAGATTTATTGATATGGACTGAAACGCCAAGTTGTTCTATTTTATCCCGAAGTACGTTACCACCAGTTTCATCAATTTGCACTGGCATGAGGCGGGGTGCAAATTCAACTACATGGGTTTTTAATCCCATATTTTGGATGGCGTTAGCTGCTTCCAAACCTAATAAACCGCCACCAACTACGACGCCAACCTTACAGTTTTTGGCATAGCCAGACATCGCTTCAAGATCTTCAATTGTCCGATAAACGAAAGTTCCTGTAGCGTCATTTCCTTTAATCGGCGGCACAAAGGGATAGGAACCAGTCGCCAGAACAATCTTGTCGTAGGGAACCGTTAAACCATTCGCAGATGTAACTGTTTTTTCTGCTCGGTTGATGGCAACTGCTTTATCACCGATATGAATCTGAATACCGTTTTCTTGATATAATCCAGGTTCGACTAGAGATAAGTCGGCGGCTGTTTTGCCAGAGAAGAAGCCGCTGAGGTTAACGCGATCGTAAGCAACGCGAGGTTCTTCGCAGAAGGTAATCAAGTTCCAGTTCTGGGTTGCATTTTTTGCGATCGCTAATTCTAGGAACTTGTGCCCTACCATGCCGTTGCCGATAACAATGAGATTCTTTTTGGCTGTCATGAATTTCTAAAACGCCTATGTTTTAGTTCTCCTTACAGTGTTATATAAGGTTACTAAGCATTTTTGTAAATTTAGATACAAAAATGCGAATGGTATGCAATGTGTGAATGATTCCAATTTTGTTTTTGCATTGGGTATGAAAGTAGAGTGGTTTGATATCTTGAGTCTTGTGTAGAGAACTTAGTAGATATAGAATAAATTCGCTTTGTCTGTATCTTAAACTACAAATTATCGGTTTGTAAAAGAGGTTGCGATCGCTCACTATATACAAAAATGTAAATTGTGATACAAAATAATAATTTTGGCATCAACGCAAATGTTCTAATTCTGAGTCATTGCACCAAGTTTACCCACGACAGAGTAGCCTGCACCGCATTGAACAGCCGTCTGTCAGCCGTCCAAAATTCGCATTCCAATCGTTGAGCTAAAGCGAGATAATGAGCGTCGTAGGTTGCTGGCAGTCTTAGTTGTGCGGCTATATTTAAGGCTTCTCGGTGCAATTCGGCATCGCCATAGAGGGTTATATTCAGATTTAAAACAGCATCCATAAGTCTAACTGCTTGTTCTGGCAGTATTTGCCGAGCAACCGCAGATCGATGGAAAGCGTTGCTAACTTCGTAGTAAATTAACGTGGGTGCAACTGGCTTGTAACCTGACGCTTGCCACTCAAGCCACAAATTATCAAAGGGAGATTCTGGCGTACTGCTAGTCAGCATACGCACGACAAAATTCGCATCTATGCAAACTATGCCTGATGTCATTTCAGGATTCCTCTGGGTAGAATTGTGGGAAGCAACTACGCATTAGTTCTTCTGAGCGTTCTTCTCGCATTTGCCATATAATTTCTTCTGGGGATGGATCTAGAGGTTTCCCACCACGATAAGCGTTGATCTCGTCTCGGACTTCGATTACTCGTTGAAACGCTTCTCGCCAGTTTTTCTGACGTTCCAGTTTTGATTCGAGTAGTGCGCGGTCTTCTTCGGATAAGGACTGAATAACTTGCATGAGAGAGTCTACAAGCTTTGTATTCATTGCTTTAGATTATGACCAATTCTTTAAAGATTATATTACTATTCTGTGGCAGCTAAAGGTTAATTTTAATTTACAAATGCGCTCTAGCATTTCCCCTCCCCCTTTTTAAAGCAGTGGGGGGATCTCTTCCCAAGGACATCCCCGACTCTTAACGCCACACTTGGGAGTAAGCTGTTTTAGGGCATACTTAGCGATCGAATATGGCAACGATTAACGATAACTACCTTAAACTCAAAGCGGGTTACCTGTTTCCCGAAATTGCACGACGGGTGAATGCCTTCGCAGAGGCAAATCCCGACGCGAAGATTATTCGCCTCGGTATTGGCGATGTCACAGAACCCTTGCCAGAAGCTTGCCGCACGGCGATGATTAAAGCGGTGGAAGAAATGGGCGATCGCAATACCTTCAAAGGCTATGGCCCAGAACAAGGCTATGCTTGGTTGCGAGAGAAAATTGCCGCAAGTGACTTCCAGGCGCGGGGGTGCGACGTTGACGCCTCGGAAATCTTCATCTCTGACGGTTCCAAATGCGACACGGGCAACATTCTCGATATCTTTGGCGACAACAACATCATTGCAGTCACCGACCCAGTTTATCCTGTGTATGTGGACACCAACGTGATGGCGGGACATACTGGCGCTGCTAACGATAAGGGCGAATTTGAGGGTTTTGTCTATCTCCCCATCACCGCAGAGAATAATTTCACCGCCGAGATTCCTTCTCAGAAAGTCGATTTGATTTATCTGTGTTTCCCCAATAACCCCACGGGCGCAACTGCTACTAAAGAACACTTAAAAGCGTGGGTAGACTACGCTAAAGCTAACGATTCCATCATCTTCTTCGATGCAGCTTACGAAGCGTTCATCAGCAATCCAGAACTTCCCCATTCTATCTACGAGATTGAAGGGGCAAGAGATTGTGCGATCGAGTTTCGTTCTTTCTCCAAGAATGCAGGTTTTACCGGAACTCGCTGTGCTTTGACAGTTGTACCGAAGACACTCACCGCCAAAGCAGCAGATAATTCGGATGTGGAATTGTGGAAGTTATGGAACCGCCGCCAATCTACCAAATTTAATGGAGTTTCCTACATTGTGCAGCGTGGAGCTGAAGCGGTCTACTCTGCCGAAGGACGATCGCAAATCGAGGCGTTAGTCAACTTCTATATGGAAAACGCCAAGATAATTCGCGAACAACTAACAGCAGCTGGATTAGCTGTGTATGGCGGTGTCGATGCGCCCTACGTTTGGGTAAAAACCCCCAATGGTTTGTCGAGTTGGGAGTTCTTTGATAAATTGCTGCAAGTTGTTAATGTGGTGGGAACACCCGGTTCTGGATTTGGTGCAGCAGGTGAAGGCTACTTCCGCATTTCCGCGTTTAACAGTCGGGAAAATGTGGAGGAGGCGATGCGCCGGATTACCGAGAAATTTAAGGCGTAGGGGAGGGAAAAAGCGATCGCACCTTCACCCCATCCCCAAAAGAAATAGCCCGCCGGGGATTTGAATCCCACGCTAATAGCCCGCGTGGGATTCAAATCCCACGCTGATAGCGAAAGTCCTCTGAAAGAGGACTGTCAAGAATAAAAATTCAGTCCACTTAAGTGGACTTCGGCTATTAGCCTGGGAATTGATTCCCAGGCGGGTCGAAAGCGCAGTGCAGAATCTCTCTCCAACTTATTTTTGGGAGTACGATCGCACCTTCGCCCCATGCCAAAAAGCGATCGCACCTCTTATCTCTTAGCCCCCCTTTGTTAAGGGGGGTTGGGGGGATCTCCAACTTTTTACAGATGAGTTATCATAGAAGAATATGTATTTCAACTTGCTTTGAGGTTAAATCCAATGAGTTGGGAACGAGCAGGCGCGATCGCAGGCATCATCGGTGCGATAATTACAGGTGCAGGATTGATTGCTAGTGGCTGGCAGCCTACCCTATTTGGCGGCAGGAACGATCGCTTTTACTGCCAACAGGACGCAGACACCAGTCGCGGCGGCAGTGTTTGGACTGTGGTTTACCGTAACGACAAGGGGGCGCAACCTTGGTTGAAAATGGTAAACAGTTTTGGTGATGGGTGGAATACCCAAAAACGCTGCAATGAAATAGCCGACAGGTTGGAAGGTTTTCGCAACGATGGTTTAACTCAACTGACTTATCGCGATGACTCCGATACCCCGACTCAGGCTGTAATTTGTGCCAAAACTAAACTCAGCGGCGATAATTGTCCCGTGTTGGTGACGCTGATACCTGGGGCTGACGGTTACGAGTCGCTGCGAAAGATAACTGAAGCTTTGCGGAATGGTACGACGGTAGATCAAAGCAGTGGCAGTAGATTGACGACTTCGACTTTTTCGTCAACAATTAATTTGTCAGGTTTGCTGGCGGATGAGGATCTTAAGGCGGCTGGGAAATAGGTTGTTGCTATTTCGATCGCCCTAGTTTGGTTAGTAAGTTTTTGCGGTTGTTGATTGCGGTTTGGTAGTTAGGATCGAATTTAATCGCTTTGTCGTAGCATTCGATCGCTTCATCATAGCGTTTCAATAATTCTAGCGCAACGCCTTTACCAGTCCAAGCATCAGCATAGTCAGGTTTGAATTGAATGGCTTTGTCGTATGATGCGATCGCATCCTCATACCGTTTCAACTCCCCTAGCGCATTGCCTCGACCAGTCCAAGCATCAGGGTCGTCACGTTTGAATTGAATGGCTTTGTCGTATGATGCGATCGCTTCCTCATACCTTTTCAAATAATTTAGTGCAACTCCTCGATTATTCCAAGCATAAGCATAGTCAGGTTTGAATTGAATGGCTTTGTCGTAAGATGCGATCGCATCCTCATACCGTTTCAACTCCCCTAGCGCATTGCCTCGACCAGTCCAAGCTGCATAGTAGTCAGGTTTGAATTGAATGGCTTTGTCGTAAGATGCGATCGCTTCCTCATACTGTTTCAAATAACTTAGCGCATTGCCTCGACCATACCAAGCTTCAGACAAGTCAGGTTTGAATTGAATGGCTTTGTCGTATGATGCGATCGCTTCCTCATACCGTTCCAAATAAACTAGCGCATTGCCTCGACCATACCAAGCTGCATAGTAGTCAGGTTTGATTTGAATTGCTTTATCGTAAGATGCGATCGCTTCCTCATACCGTTCCAAATAAACTAGCGCATTGCCTCGACTATACCAAGCTGCATAGTAGTCAGGTTTGATTTGAATTGCTTTATCGTAAGATGCGATCGCTTTTTCGTATTCTTTCCTATTTAATAGCTCATTACCTTCCTTGAAGTAAGCTTCAGCATCCTTAGTCTGATTTTGAGTTTCATTACCCGAACTAATAAGTTGTCCAGAACGTTGAAAACCTAATCGTCGGAAAACTAATAATGAAATACTGACAATCAACCAAAAAAATAACCGTGCTAGATCGTGATTGGGAAATCTTTGGATATTCACAACTTTCACCAGTTGTTTATCCGGCGTTTGCACTTGCAACTTCTCGCTAACTGCCAACACATGACGCGCCGTGACAAGCGTGCAGACATCCTTCGCACCCTGCACGAAAAATCCCGTTCCATTTCCCCCTTTATCTTGATAACCGATCAGGACGACACTCGCCTTAACTTGCTTGGCAATCTCTCCCGATGAAAGCGACTTGGTTTGACCACAGCCAGAGAGAAGCAAAGTGACGCAGCCAGAGGAAACCAACCAGCGATAAGACAGCATATCCACCAAACTCAGGTGTAATGACTTTGATCCATTGTGGCATTTTTGACCTTGGTGGTGTTGGTGTCGTTGTTTCCATCTTTGCCAAAACCTGTAGGGGCGAAGCATTCGGGCTACTACAGCGGCTTGCAGCCGCTGATGGTACACTAAAATGATTTTCTTGCAGGACGCGAAAGTAGGGGCGGGTTTAGCAGATAATTTGTGGCTAACGGACAAGAATCATGGCAAAACCCGCCCCTACAATTTACCTGTACCTCACCCACTCGCAAGCCGCTGTATCTCTGCATCGCCTCCAAGATTTTCATACCCGAATGCTTCGCCCAGCCTGACTATCTCTGCATCGCCTCCAAGATTTTCATACCCGAATGCTTCGCCCAGCCTCACAGATAACCTGTGTTTGCTTGATTTTGGATTCCCTAATTTCCCCCCACAATCAGGGCGAAGCATTCGGAGAAAAAAATTATTGTCTATGCCGATATATTTTGGCCCGAATGCTTCGCCCCTACAGGTTAAAGAAACCCAACCTACAAAGGACTAACCCGATAAATCCGATTATTCGCCTCCTCAGTAAACAGCAAACTCCCATCCGGTAAAACCAGCACACCCACAGGACGCCCCCAAGTTGTCGGTACAGAGGGGTCAAGCAGAAACCCAGTTACAAAATCCTCGTAATATCCCAAAGGACGATTATCATTGCCGAACGGAACAAACACAATCTTGTAACCCGTACCGCTATTGCGATTCCAAGAACCGCGAAAAGCAGCAAAAGCACCATTGCGATACTTCACTGGAAACGTCTTACCATCGTAAAACGCCAGACCCAAAGCAGCCGAATGAGCCTGAAAAAGCACATCTGGCGATTTTGTTTGACTTGCCAAATCGGGACGTTCGCTTTGTCCGTTCCGCACTCGACGCGGATCTAGTTTATTCGGGCTAAAGTAAGCATAAGGCCAGCCGTAGAAATCCCCCTGCTGTAGGCGCGTCAGGTAATCTGGCACCAAGTCATCGCCAATTCCATCGCGTTCGTTGACTGTACTGTAAAGTTCTCCCGTTTTGGGATGAAAGTCAAGACCGATCGGATTACGCAAACCAGAAGCAAAAGTCTGTCGGTTGGAACCGTCCAAATTCATCACCTGCACCGAAGCGCGGGGTAGCGGTTCTTCATCTACATTAGAACTAGAACCGATCGAAACATACAACTTCTGACCATCTGGCGCAACCACCACATTCCGCGTCCAATGCTGGCGATATCCTCCCGCAGTCAGTTCGGTAATTTTTGCTCCCGTTCCGGAAAGTTGCTCTTGCCCTTTAGTATAAGGAAAGCGTAAAACTTCTCCGGTATTACCAACGAAAAAGAATCCGTCTGCAAAAGCCATACCAAAGGGAATATTCAACCCATTTTGCGATGTCGCAAAACTTTTTTTGATATCCGCGACACCATCACCGTTTGAGTCCCGCAACAAACTAATGCGGTTTAGCCTAGTTTCCGTAACCAGCACATCGCCAGTCGGAGTCAAAGCTAACCAGCGCGGTGCATCCAAATTATCCGCAAAAACATTAACCCTAAAACCAGATGGTACGCGCAACACCGGGTTATTCGGAATAGCCACAACTTTGGGAAACTTGGAGGCGCTTTGGGTAGCAAAGGGTTGTGGTAAAGTGGCAAGGTCGATGCGAATGGGTGCCGGTGAGAAAGTTTCGGTTCGCACCGCAGAATTGCTAGGATTAGCAGCGCGTTCTCCTGACTGCGCCCTATCTCGTTGATTTGGCGAAGCGCGAGTCAAGTTACACCCACTTGCTGTTGTCAGCAATAAAACTAGCATCACCCAGCGGAAAGATTTCATGCCTAATCGATGATTGGTAATTTCTCTAGCCCCTAGCTTCTTTTTGACTTTTGACTTTTGTAAGGGCGGGTTTAGCCCACACATCTCATTACCAACAGAATATTTTACAAAACCCGCCCCTACTAACTTTTGACTTTTATAGCCCCTAGCTTCTTTTTGACTTTTGACTTTTGACTTTTGACTTTTATAGCCCCTTCTCTATGCGTCTAACCTCACTCGATGTCTTTCGAGGCATTACCATTGCAGGTATGATTCTTGTCAACATGGCAGGAGTCGCCGACAAAGTTTATCCCTTCCTAGAACACGCCGACTGGAATGGCTGCACCTTGGCAGATTTAGTCTTCCCCTTTTTCCTCTTCATCGTCGGTGTAGCGATGTTCTTCTCACTTTCCAAGTACACCAAAGCCTTTCGACCCACGGCATCTGTCTATCGGCGGATCATCACTCGCAGCGCCATTCTCTTCGCCCTTGGCTTATTGCTGAACGGCTTTTGGACATACGATTTTACTACCATCCGCATCATGGGCGTATTGCAGCGCATCAGCGTTGCTTACCTGCTAGCCGCCCTAGCAATTCTCAATTTACCGCGAAAAGCACTATGGGTTTTAGCTGGAATTATCCTCATCGGGTACTGGGTGGCGATGACCTATATCCCCGTTCCCGATTATGGTGCTGGCGTTCTCACGCGAGGAGGAAATTTGGGTGCTTATATCGATCGCCTCATAATTCCCACAGTACATTTATATAAAGGAGATAATTTCAACTCAATGGGAGATCCGGAAGGGCTGTTTAGCACCTTACCAGCCGTTGTCACCGTACTCGCTGGCTACTTAACCGGAAAATGGCTCCGCAATCAGCCAATTACTACCCGCACCAGTATAAATTTGGCACTAATTGGCATCATTTGTCTCGTTATCGGTTGGGATTGGGGATTTATTTTTCCCATCAACAAAAAGTTGTGGACGAGTTCCTACGTTCTCTTCACCTCCGGTTGGGCAATGGTTTTACTCGCAGCTTGTTACGAATTAATCGAAGTCCGCAATTTTCGCCGCTGGGCAAAACCCTTTGAAGTTGTAGGATTGAATGCCATCTTCATCTTTGTCGCTTCTGTTTTGCAAATAAAAATCTTGGTCAAAACCAATATTGGCACTGGCGACACCGCTACCACTACTTACGATTGGATTTACGAGCATTTCTTTGGGGGTGGGATGAATGGTTCGCTATTGTTTGCCATAGTAACATTATTATTTTGGTGGGCTGTTGCTTATTTGATGTATTGGCGGCGTTGGTTTGTCAAAGTTTGAGTCTAGGGCTTATCCCCCCTCCCTGTTGCGGGGAGGGGGTTAGGGGGAGGGGTTCCCAAACCGCCTGTCCAATCATTTAAGTGGATTAATTCCGATTTCCTGAAATACTAACAGTGACAGAATAAAATCGACTATAAAAATACATACCCAGCTAGTAACAACTGCCGATTTAGTAGAGCGACTGACACCTTTTGCTCCCCCCGTAGTTGTCAGCCCCCAACCACAACCAATAATGGCAATAATCACCCCAAAAGCAAAAGCCTTAACGACAACAACTAATAAATCTCTTAAACTTAAAAAATCTCTAACTGAATCCAAAAACACAGATACAGGTAAATGGTAAAAATTGACTGCTACAAAAACACCGCCCCCTATGCCTACAACCAAAGCAAAAATGGTTAAGATTGGCAACATCAAACAGCAAGCAATTACGCGGGGAACAACTAAATAATCGATCGGATTTGTTCTCAGCATATACAAAGCATCGATTTGCTCTGTTACTTGCATCTCGCCTATTTCTGCGGCAAAAGCAGAACCAACTTGTCCCGCCACAACACCCGCTGTTAAAACAGGAGCCAATTCGCGGCAAAAAGCCAAAGCAAAAGCACCTCCAATAGCAGAAACTGCGCCATAATGAATTAGTTCTCTTGCAGTTTGAATCGTAAAAATCATGCCCGCAAAATAGGCGATTAGCAGCACAGAATTCAGAGAGTCTATCCCCACAGTTGCCAGATGTTCAAGGATGTGGCGTTGGGAAATTTTGCCCTTAAGCAAACGCATGAAAACTTGACCTGCGAGTAAAAAACTTCTTAATAATCTCTGAATCCATCGATTTTCAAAATGAGCGTTTTTTTCCCCTTTGGATGTCGATAATTTTTTTGGCGATTTCAAACTGTTTATTGGTTTGGCTGGTACATTTTTCTGCGTCCCCTAGTGCAGAGCGGCAGAAATAACCGACCATTTCAGAAGTAGTTAAATGCCTGACACTTAAAGGATTTTTGACTTTTGAATGAGTGACTTCCGACGAAGGCACTAGCCCCTTTTTAATTATGTACGCGGATCGACTGCCGGTTTGCGATCGATCAAAAAGATATCATCGTCCTGAACAACCACCGTAATTAACGGTAAATTGCGGTGAGTAGGCCCTTTAAGCACTTTACCTTGGGCATCGAACTGGGCTCCGTGACAGGGACAAACAAACTTATTGCGATCGGTCTTCCATTCCACAGTACATCCGTGGTGCGGACAAGTTGGGTTGATGGCGTATTCGGCAAGTTTTGGCCCATCATTAATCACCAGATATGTTGGTTTTGACAACCCTTTTACTAGCACTGGACGACCCGACACAGCAGTTGTCAGTAAAACACTTTCTTGAATGTGGTTGCCGCTGCTGTCAGTAGCCTTCACACCGCGAAGGTAATTTTGACAAGCTTCGCTATTTCCATCTGAAGTGCAGGGTGTGGCGGAATTGCTTCGTTCGTGGCCTAGACTCCTTTGAGGAAAAATCCAGCCAAGAGCAACAGTTCCTGCTGTCCCGAATACCATATATTTCAAAAATTGTCGGCGATTTTTCGGGCTGATTTCGTTTTCCATAACATTCTCCTGCGGGAATTTATCAATTTTATCTTCAATAATCAATAAAGTAACATTTTTTATTAAAATTAGTAGTAAGTTTTACATTATTTTAGAATGGGTATGTTAAAATTATACTTAGCAGTTTCATCTAGGGTTAGTGAGATGGTGCTAGAGCTAATTTATACTGCAAACTCATCTAAAATAGCAATGTCTTAGCATCATAATAACCAATT
Organism: Argonema galeatum A003/A1; assembly: GCF_023333595.1. GTDB lineage: Bacteria > Cyanobacteriota > Cyanobacteriia > Cyanobacteriales > Aerosakkonemataceae > Argonema > Argonema galeatum. Next base: position 6,416 of record NZ_JAIQZM010000005.1, on the reverse strand, counting down.
AAACAATGCAAGACACAAGCATCTTTACACCGCAACAAACAGACGATGGGTCGTTCACCTTCTTTTCGGCTGAGTTTGGCGAAACCTTTCACAGCTCGTCAGGTGCTATTGAGGAAGCGGTGCTGAAGTTTGTTAATCCATTGGATCTGAGAAGGAAAGCCCAACAACCCAGTTTGCGACTGTTGGATGTTTGTTATGGTCTAGGCTACAACACAGCTGCTGCCTTGGCAGCTATTTGGGAGGTTAACCCCAGCTGCTCTCTGGAATTGATCGCTCTGGAGTTAGATCCTGCGGTACCAAAAGCGGCGATCGCTCACAACTTAACTAGCACTTGGCCCGATCCTATTCCCGAAATTCTCACCCAGCTAGCCACCGATCGTCAAATACAAACAAACCAGCTACAGGCAACTCTGCTCATCGGCGACGCTAGAACAACTATAAAGCAAGTATCCCAGCGCTTCCAGGCAGATGCCATTTTTCTCGACCCTTTTTCCCCGCCGAAGGGCCCGCAACTGTGGACAGTAGAGTTTTTGGGGTTAGTAGCCAGCTGCCTCAAACCAGAAGGCAAACTCGCCACCTATTCCTGCTCGGCAGCAGTACGAACAGCTTTGATGACGGCTGGATTGTATATAGGTTCCACAGCACCAGTAGGGAGACGATCGCCCGGTACAGTTGCCAGTTTCACCTTAAACGACTTGCCGCCACTCTCTCAACAAGAACAAGAACATTTACGCACTCGTGCTGCCATTCCCTACAGGGATCAAAATCTTTGCGATCCCGCTCAAATTATTCTGCTTAGGCGTAAAATAGAACAAGAAACCTCTTCCCTAGAACCCACTGCTCGTTGGAAAAAGCGCTGGTTAATGACTCAAAATTGAGTTAAATTATCAGCCGACTGATTCCTCAAGCCTATAAGACTATTTGTGATTAAGATCACAGATGCTCGAATCGGCTCTCACAGTCATTGAGATAACAATATGCTTCTCTAGGGTAAAGGTGTCTAGCCACCACCATACTAGATCGGATATGGTAGTAGGTACTGCACGCAAATAAATATAGAATTCCGTAACCAGCTGAGTAAATAATCACTTGGTCTTTGTGAAATAGTTGATTTAGTCTTCAGTTAAAGTGAAAATACTCGAACTATTAGGAAGGCGACTGTGGCCGTGAGTCCTCATTTCGATACTGCTGTTGATTCATTCGGCGCTTCAATGTGCTTTAGTATATGGTCGCCGACCGGGAATAGCGGCGAGTCAGAACAGCCAAAAATCCTTGTGGTCGATGACCATCCAGCCAGTCGCATGACAGCAGCGGCACTGCTGGCGGTGGAAGGCTATGAAGTTTTAGAAGCAGAAAATGGGCCAGCAGCACTAAGTATGGTATTGCAGTGCAAACCCGATGTGATCTTGCTGGATGTGATGATGCCAGGAATGGATGGGTTTGAGGTTTGCCGACAGTTAAAGCAGGATGAGCAAACACGCTTGCTGCCGGTAATTTTTATTACAGCTCTAAACGATCGGCGATCGCGCATCCGAGGCATAGAAGCAGGCGGAGATGACTTTCTCACCAAACCCTTCGATCGTCTGGAACTGGCAGCCCGCGTCAAGTCGCTGGTACGCCAAAAGCGGCTTAACGAAGATTTAGACCACGCAGAACAAGTAGTTTTCTCCATAGCCCGATCGATCGAAAGCCGCGACCCCAACACCGGCGACCACTGCGAAAGGTTGGTAGCAATGGGTAAAGCCTTCGGTGAATATCTCCATCTTTCCCGCGCCGACATTCGCGACTTAATGTGGGGTGGTTATCTTCACGACATCGGTAAAGTCGGCATTCCCGACGCCGTACTGCTCAAAAAAGGAAAATTCACCCCCGACGAACTGGAGGTTATGAAGCAGCACGTCCTCATCGGCGAAAAAATTTGCGAACCCCTGCGGACAATGCGAGGCGTACTTCCCATCATCCGCTATCACCACGAGCGCTGGGACGGTACGGGATATCCCGATAACCTAGCCGGTAATCAGATTCCAATGCTGGCACAGGTATTTCAAATTATAGATATCTACGACGCCTTGACGAGCGAACGTCCTTATAAAAAAGCTTTCCCCCCCGAAGAGGCGCTAGGCATTATAGCGGAGGAAACGGCCAAAGGCTGGCGCAATCCCAAACTCGTGCAGGAATTTACCGAATTTATATCCAATATCCACACGGGAAAAAGCCAAGATTAATTAACGCCATAGAATGGCTCGAAGCGCGATATACTCCGTTGGGAGCATGACTTCAAGAGAAATGGTAGCGGTAGCAATTCTAGCGGCTGGACGCGGCACACGGATGAAATCGGAACTGCCCAAGGTATTACATTCCTTGGGTGGACGATCGCTTATTGAACGAATTCTCCAAACAGCTTTGGAGATCGAGCCAATCAGGCAGATCGTTATTGTTGGGTATCAAGGGAAACAGGTGGAAGCAGCCCTGCAACATATTCCCGATGTGGAGTTTGTCGAACAAACCCAACAGCTGGGAACAGGTCATGCAGTTCAGCAATTACTCCCCCATCTAGAGGGCTTTCAAGGGGATTTGCTGGTTTTAAATGGGGATGTACCCCTCCTGCGTCCCCAAACCCTCAAAGTTCTGATGGAAACTCACACACAGCATCAAAATGCGGTCAGCCTCCTGACTGCTCATTTGCCTAATCCCAAAGGGTATGGCCGTGTATTTTGTAACGGTCAAAATATCATTCAACAAATTGTAGAAGACCGGGACTGTTCCGCAGCTCAGAAGCAAAATCACCGGATCAACGCTGGAATTTACTGCTTCAACTGGCCCCAATTGGCAAAAGTTCTGCCCCAACTGCAAGCGAACAACGACCAAAAGGAATACTACCTGACGGATGCGTGTAATTTGATGCAGCCAGTGATGGCGGTGGATGTGGAAGATTATGAAGAAATTCTGGGTATCAACGATCGCAAGCAACTGGCAACTGCCTACGCTATCTTGCAAGGGCGGGTGAAAGATCGGTGGATGGCAGCCGGTGTCACTCTGATTGACCCCAATAGTATCACGATCGACGATACGGTGCAGTTGTCAACCGATCTAATTATCGAACCCCAAACTCATTTGCGCGGTAATACTGCGATCGGATCTGGCAGTAGAATTGGCCCCGGTAGCTTAATTGAAAATAGCCAGATTGGTGAAAATGTTACTGTACTTTATTCCGTCATAAGTGACAGCGCAGTGCAGGCGGGAACAAAGATCGGCCCCTATGCACATTTGCGCGGAAATGTCAATGCGGGGAATAATTGCCGCATCGGCAATTTTGTGGAACTGAAAAATACCACATTGGGCGATCGCACCAATGTGGCTCACCTGTCATACTTGGGAGATGCCACGCTGGGAGAGCGGGTCAACATCGGTGCGGGTACGATTACCGCCAATTATGATGGCGTGAAGAAACATCAGACAAAAATAGGCGATCGCAGTAAAACTGGTTCTAATAGCGTCCTAGTAGCGCCAGTAACCTTGGGTTCTGATGTAACTGTAGCAGCAGGTTCCACTGTAACAGAAGATGTTCCAGATGATAGTTTGGTAATTGCGCGATCGCCTCAAGTTGTGAAACCCGGTTGGCGGTTAAAGACATCTGAAGATTGAACTTAATGGAAATTGCCAAATCTCTGTTTTACTTCCTCTTAGCCGGGTTGTGCGAAATTGGCGGAGGATACTTAATGTGGCTTTGGTTGCGCGAAAATCGGAGTATCTGGTTTGCTTTCATTGGCGCAGGATTACTGATTTTTTATGGAATAATACCGACGCTGCAACCAGCCAATTTTGGGCGAGTTTATGCAGCTTATGGCGGTATTTTCATCCTTCTTGCTATTCTATGGGGATGGCAAATCGATCGGACAGCGCCAGATAAATTTGACTTGTTAGGTGGTTGGATTGTTCTGCTCGGCGTGTTAGTAATAATGTATGCGCCAAGAGCTTAAATGCGGAGGTTGCTATGGAAGAACTGCTACAGCTTAAGCAATTCCTACAACAAGGCAAAATTGATGAAGCATTGGTTATAGTGGATGAGTTAGAAGAAATGAGCCTTGGCGATAAAGTCAACAAAATTGACAGTTATGGCGTTATTTTGCTCATCCATTTAATTAAGCAAAATGCTGAAAATCGCTCAACTCGCTCATGGCAACTTTCCATCGAAAATGCGGTGCGCGAAATCAATAAAATTAACAAGCGCCGCAAAGCAAGTGGTTATTATATCAGCAAAGCCGAATTACTGGATATTCTCGAAGATGGCTATGAAATAGCCATAAAAAAAGCAGCATCAGAAGCATTTGAAGGGCGTTATGAAGCTGAAGAGTTAGCTACAATGGTTGATAAGGAAGGAATTTTGTCTCAGGCAATTGAGTTGATCGAACAAGGGTAATAATGTTATATTTACTTGGATTCATTCCTTCGGCGGAAGATTAAGATAGCTACGGATGAGATAGACTATTTTTCGTTGTTTTACTTATTACGACTGACTATTGGGTATATGCGCTTACCAGAGGCCAGTATGCTCAACCATGCTATATTATGAAAAAGCGATCGCGAAAGGTGAGTTAGATGGTAGTCGCAATTTATAATACCGAATTAAATACGGGTAGAGCCTTGCTGTCAAATGTGACATGGGATACTCTGGAAAAGTTGGATGCAGATTTGGCTGAAACTGGGGCGCGTTTAACTTATTTAGATGGATATTTAGAAATTATGACTCCTTTATCAGATGCCCATGAAGAACCTAAGAAAACTTTAGGTCTGCTTTTAGAGATTTATATGCTGATGAGAAATATTCGTTTTTATACCCGTGGTAGTACGACAATTGGGATGAAGGAATTGGGGGCACGGAAGGAACCAGATGATTCTTATTCTTTGGGTACGCGCAAGTCGGTTCCAGATTTGGCGATCGAGGTGACAGTGACGAGTGGTGGAATTGATACCCTGGAAATTTATCGTCGAGTGGGAGTGCGGGAGGTTTGGTTTTGGGAGGATGGTGTAATTTCGGTTTATTGTTTGCGTTCTACGGGATATGAGTTAGTTAGCAAGAGTGAATTATTGCCGGAGTTAGATTTGCGATTGATCGAGTTTTATTCGCGGATGGCAGATCAATATGATGCGCTAAATGCTTTTATGAAATTGTTAATGTAGTTAGATGGAGTAGGGTGCGTCAAATTTTAGGCAATTAGCTTAAATGTTAAGGCTCTGACGCACCCTACTCTATGTGCCAGTTGCGTAAGTCCTATAAATATTCAAAAAGTTGGCAAGTTTTAACTTACCAACTTTTATGCTTCACAAAATGACAATATTGCGATCGAAACTAACAGAGAAATCCTGTTAGCTCATCCCCAGTCCATTCCAGAGTGTCTCCCATTTGTTCGCCAGTGTGATAGGCGGCGAGAAGGACTTCGCTAGTTTTACCCCAAGCAATAACACCCATAGCATCAAGACCGATCGCACCCAGATCCCGTTTGCGATCGCGAGATTCCGTAAAAGTCCGTTCAAACGCTGCCGCCAAAGACATCCCATCCGTCACCCGCACCACAATTCGCGCCGCCAGACACTCATCGATAATATCTTCCCCAATACCCGTACAGCTAATACCTGCATAACCATTGGCATAATTCCCCGCAGGCATAGCAGAATCACTCACCCGACCAATCCGCTCAAAACCCTTGCCGCCAGTCGAAGTCCCAGCCGCCAAGCGTCCGTGACTGTCCAAAGCTACCACCCCAATCGTGCCGCGTCCGGCACTACTTTCCGTCACCAATTCTTTTTCAGCTACTACCCCAGCCATTTCCTTGTTAAAATTATCATCGCGTTCCTGCATCCACTCCTGTAACCGAATATCCGTCAAAGGATTGTAGATAGGAACCTGCAACTCCCGCACAAGTTCTGCCGATCCGTAATCCGATAGCACCCGATCGGGCGAAGATTGTAAAGATTGAGCTAGCGCGATCGGATGCTGGACTCGCGAAACATTAATCGTGCCGCTAAATCGCTGAGTAATCCCATCCATCAACGAAGCACTCATACGGATCTGACCATCCGATTGCAGCACAGAACCCGTTCCCGCATTAAAGCGGGGGTCATCCTCCAACAAGTGGCAGCCACGCACAACTGCTGCTGAGGCGCTTTCTCCCGCCAACAGCAGCGCGTAAACTTCCTCCAAAACTTTGTATAGCGATTTACGTACTATTTCTACACCTCCCTTGCTTTTAAGGGAACTACCGGCTCCACCGTGGATAATTAGCTTAGGTTGCACTTTCTGGGTTGTCATTTGTCAGTTGTCAGTTGTCAGTTGCTTTACAGTTGTCAGTTGTCAGTTGTCAGTTGTCAGTTGTCAGTTGTCAGTTGTCAGTTGTCAGTTGTCAGTTGTCAGTTGT